>NZ_DKSQ01000001.1:52055-150632 GCF_002472765.1 Empedobacter sp. UBA7252 | reverse complement strand
AATCCTTATACACAAATAACTTCTTTCGTTTTTGACGTTGTTCGAGCTGAAGTTCCAAAACTTCGTTTAGATGATGTTTTCGAGAAGAAAGATGATATTGCGGTTGCTGTAAAAAGTGAATTGCAAGAAGCAATGAATTCATATGGTTACGAAATTGTCAAAACATTGGTAACCGATATCGATCCAGATGAGCAAGTAAAGCATGCGATGAATCGTATTAATGCTGCCGAACGAGAAAAATTAGCTGCACAATATGAAGGTGATGCAGCTCGTATTTTGATTGTTGAGAAAGCAAGAGCCGAAGCAGAGTCAAAACGTTTGCAAGGACAAGGTATTGCAGATCAGCGTCGCGAAATTGCAAAAGGTTTATTGGAATCTGTAGATGTTTTGAATGGAGCAGGAATTACGTCGCAAGAAGCTTCTGCGTTAATTGTGGTGACGCAACATTATGATACCTTGCAAGCAATTGGAGAAAAATCTGGAAGCAAATTAGTTTTGTTACCAAATTCACCAACTGCCGCCTCGGAAATGCTGAATACAATGGTTACTTCCTTTACAGCTGCACATGAACTGAATGAGCATCAAATAACAAAAGAAGATAATCCAACTCAACGAAAAAATAAACCAAATACAGGAGATTCGTTTACTTTTCCAGAACATCCTTAGAAGATCATTATATCAAGTATTTTCTTAATATTATATGAAAGTCAAATCCACTAAAAAAAGAAACTTAAATAAGTGTTATTTTTTGTTTTTGGTAACCGTTTTAATGACTTTTTCGTTATATGGACAATCTAATAAAACAATTAATCAGGATTCTATCAATCAATCAAAATTATATGATGAGTTTAGAATTGATTTTGATAAATATGAAAAACAATATGGTCATTATATTCAGACAGATAATGTGAAAATGCATTATTTAGAGTGGGGAAATCCTAAAAATCCTACTCTTATTTGGATTCATGGAACTTATAGTAATAGTTATGAACTTTATGAAATTATTGATAATCTTGTCAAAATGAATTTGCATGTCATTGCAATAGATTATTATGGACATGGTTTTACTGAGATTCCTAAAAAAGATGTAAGTATCTATCATGTTGTTGATGATATAAAATTCTTGATGGATAAAAAGAGTATTAAACAAGCTATTATTGGTGGTTGGTCGAGAGGAGGTACAATAAGTTCTGCATTTTATGATGCATATCCAAAATCTGTACAAGCATTGATTTTAGAAGATGGTGGCTCAGTTGCTTGGGATTTTAATGAAAAAGTGGCTAATATTGTCAAGAGTATTGAAGAGGCAAATCAGTATTATGCAAATAAAAAATCATTGATTTTCGATTCAGAATTTGACGCTTATTGGTACATTTATAATAATTGGGGAGTAAGAGGAAAACAAGATGAAAAACTTAAAAAAGAAATTTTCATTTTGTATGCAAGAATTAAAAAGAATAATCAAAACAAATTTGAAATAAATCCAGGTGCTGAAGAGCTTACAGGAGAAAATTCTGCTGAAGAAAACATTTCAATTATTTATACTCCTTTTACTTCAAAAACAGCTTTTGGAGCTTCAACACATCAATTAAATCCTAAAATTATTTACAGAAATTTAGATAAACCTATGTTAATTTTTGATCCGATAAATGATCAAGATTGGTTTGATTTTAAAGCTGAAAATGAAAAACTAACCAATGAACATAAAGCTTATATTACGCACAAAGTTTATGAAAAAACATGGCATGGAGTAAAAGATGAAAGACCGAAAGACGTTTTAAATGATATAAAGTCTTTTTTACAATCTAATAAAATAATTAAGAAAAACTAAATATCGTAATGGCAATTAACGATTTAAATCATCAATATGTTATTGCAACTGAATTTAAACTAAAATAAAAATAAAAGCCACTTCGATGAAGTGGCTTTCTAATATCTCAATACTTATATCTAAAATCTAAGTCTATCCAACTTGAACGCCGTTTGGCGTTTCTTCTTCAGGATTTACAAATGTTAATTTTCCGTCTACTTTATCAGCGAATAATAACATTCCGTTCGATTCGATTCCACGAATTTTACGAGGCGCTAAATTTGCTAAAACCATTGCTTGTTTACCAATGATTTCTTCTAATGTAAAATGTTCTGCAATACCAGAAACAATTGTACGAACATCCATTCCTGTATCAACTTTTAGTTCGAATAATTTGTCTGCTTTTTCAACTTTTTTCGCTTCTAAAATAGTTCCGATACGGATATCCATTTTTTGGAAATCATCAAAAGAAATCAATTCTTTTTGAGGTTCTGCATTTGGATTTGTCATATTATTTTTGACTTTACTTTCGTTTAATTTATTGATTTGTGCTTCGATTGCTTCGTCCTCAATTTTTGCAAAAATTAATTCAGACTGTCCCAATTGATGTCCAGCTTTTACAAATTCGTCAGTTGATTCTAAATCGTCCCAACTCATTTTTTCTACATTCATCATAGCCAAAATTTTCTCAGAAGCGAATGGAATAAATGGTTCTCCCAATTGTCCTAATGCAGCAGCAATTTGCGTTGCAGTGTACATAATTCCTTTCACAGCTTCAGGATCATCACCTTTTTTCCAAGGTTCTTGCGCTTGTAAAAATTGATTTCCAAGACGAGCCAAATTCATATATTCTGTCAATGCAGCACGGAATTCATATTTCTCTAAATGATCACCAATGCGTTTTGCAAAATATTTGATTTCAGTTAATTCTTCAAATTCAATTGTTTTTGCAGGAACAATTCCTTCGTAATATTTGTGAGAAAGAACCATTACGCGGTTGATAAAGTTTCCTAAAATTCCAACTAATTCAGAATTATTTTTAGTTTGGAAATCTTTCCACGTAAAGTTATTGTCTTTATTTTCAGGCATATTCGCCGTTAACACATAACGTAATGTATCTTGTTGATTTGGAAAATCTTCTAAATATTCGTGTGCCCAAACTGCCCAATTACGAGAAGTTGATATTTTATCATCTTCTAAATTCAAGAATTCGTTTGCAGGAACATTGTCTGGCATAATGTAATCGCCATGCGCTTTCATCATAGTTGGGAAAATGATACAGTGGAAAACGATATTGTCCTTTCCGATGAAATGAACCAATTTTGTTTCTTCATTTTGCCAATAATCTTTCCAATTTTTACCGTTTTTCTCTGCCCATTCTTGCGTGAAAGAAATGTAACCAATCGGTGCATCGAACCAAACATACATTACTTTTCCTTCAGCACCTTCTACTGGAACAGGAATTCCCCAGTTCAAATCGCGTGTCATTGCACGAGGTTTCAAACCATCGTCTAACCAAGATTTTACTTGACCATAAACACTCGATTTCCAATCATTTTTGTGACCTTCTAAAATCCATTTTGATAAGAAATCTTGGTACTGATCTAATGGCAAATACCAGTTTTTAGTTTCTTTTCTGATTGGTGTATTTCCAGATAAAGCAGAACGAGGGTTAATCAATTCTTCTGGACTTAATGTTGATCCACATTTTTCACATTGATCTCCATAAGCATCTGTGTTTCCACATTTCGGACATTCACCACGAATGTATCGATCTGCTAAAAATTCGTGCGCATCTTCGTCATAAAATTGTTCCGTAACATCTTCTGTAAACTTGTTGTTGTTATATAACGTTTTGAAGAAATCTTGTGCAACTTCTCTGTGTTTATCTGATGTTGTACGAGAATAAATATCGAATGTCACACCAAAATTTGTCAATGTATTTTTGATATTTTCGTGGTAACGATCAACAATGTCTTGAGGTGTAACGCCTTCTTTTTTGGCACGAATTGTAATTGGAATACCATGTTCATCAGAACCTCCAATAAATGCTACATCTTTTCCTTTTCTTCGTAAAAAACGTGCATAAATATCAGAAGGAACGTAAACACCTGCCATGTGACCAATATGCAATGGTCCGTTAGCATAAGGTAAAGCCGCTGTAATTGTATATCTTTTTGGTTGACTCATTTGCTTAAAAACTATAAACGACAAAGATACGATTTGTTGTTTGTTTTGTTAAAACCTTTTTCTAATTTTATAAGGTTAATTAATTTATGATGGAATGAATATTAGAAAAGAGGAGAAGAGAGATTATGAACAAGTTTTTAAATTGATTGAAAAGGCATTTGAAAATGAAGAATATAGTGATCATCGTGAACAATTTTTAGTAGAGCGATTACGAGATTCTGATGGTTTTGTACCTGAATTGTCTTTGGTATTTGAAATGAATGAGATGATTGTTGGTTATATTTTATTGACAAAAATTAAAATTAATCATTCGGATTCTTCTTACGATTCTTTAGCACTTGCTCCTGTAGCGGTTTTACCTAATTATCAAGGAAATGGAATTGGTGGTCATTTAATAGCATTTGCTCATAATAAAGCGAAAGAATTAGGTTTTGAATCTGTTATTTTATTAGGTCATCCAACTTATTATCCTAAATTTGGTTACAGAAAAGCATCTGATTTTGATATTCAGTTACCTTTTGATGTTCCAGATGAGAACTGCATGGCAATTGAGTTGATTGAAGAAGCTCTAAAAAATGTGAATGGAATGGTAGAATATCCGAAAGAATTCTATCAATAAAAAATATTTCCTATGGAAGAAAACGCTGTTGTAACGCCAGATGAGGTGGTAACTGATACAATTACGAACTTATTTACGTATGTTAATTATTTTTTAGTTGCAGCGCTTGTTGTGTTGTTAACCTATATGACGATTCGAGACTATAAGAAAAAACAACGCGAAAAGAAATTGGCACAAGAGCGTGAAGCGTACAACAATCAGTTTGATAACGAAGACGAAAAAGAGGAATTATAACTAATAAAAATAGCCACTCAATTTTGAGTGGCTATTTTGTTTATATCAATTTAATTATTGACCTTCTTCATCAGGAATTTCATAGTTTTCGCCTACGCTTTCACTACCACTTCCTTCGATAATTGGACCTGGATCATACATTTCATCATATTGATGGAATCCGTATGTATTCGAACAATCCCAATGTTTTTCAATGTCTTTAGGTTTGTCAAATTTATCTCCAACTGTTACCCCAAATTTACCTCCTTCTTTGTAAACGCCTTGCATATAATAAGCCCAAATTGGCATAGCTGTATTGGCTCCTTGCCCTGTGGCTGTACTCGCAAAGTGAGCAAATCGGTCTTCTGCACCAACCCAAACTCCAGTAACTAAATTTGGTGTTAATCCCATAAACCAACCATCAGAGTTTTCGTTTGTTGTACCTGTTTTACCAGCAATTTCGGCAGTCATTCCGTAGCGATTTCTTAATCTCGCACCAGAACCTCTGTCTATAACACCTTTCATCAAATCAATCATAGTGTACGCTACGTTTTCATTAACAACTTCTCGTGTTTGAGGTGTATAATCTTTGATAACTTTTCCTTGTTTATCTTCTATTCTTAAGATTAATTGGGGTTTAATGTAAATACCACCATTAGCAAAAGCACTCATCGCACCAACCATTTCATATAAAGATAAGTCAGCAGAACCTAATGCAATTGTAGGATCTTTTACGATAGGAGATTCAACTCCAAGGTCCCGAGCCATTTGAATTACAGGTTCTTCACCTGTTTGCATAATCAAACGGGCAGCGACAATATTTGTTGAATAAGCTAATGCAGTTCTTAAATCTTGAGATCCACCATATTTACCGTTAGCATTTCGAGGAGACCATTTTCCTGGTATTCTCTCATTAGAAACGGTATGACAAGGTGTTAATCCTAATTGGTTAATAGCTGTTGCATAAACAAACGGTTTGAACGTAGAACCTACTTGACGACGTGCTTGTTTTACGTGGTCAAATTTGAAATAATTCCAATCGATTCCTCCAACCCAAGCTTTGATTGTTCCATCTTTTGGATCCATTGACATCAAACCAGCTTGTAAAATATGTTTGTGATATTCGATTGAATCCATCAATGTTTTCCCTTTTTTGTACTGAATTCCGTTCCATGTAAAGAACTGAACAGAGTCGCGAGGTGTATTGAAAACAGTTTCAATTTCAGCTTCAGATTTTCCTTCGGCTTTCATCTTTTTGTATAAATCTGTACGAGCCATTGCTTGCTTAAAGATTTGTGTTCTTTTTGCAGCAGAAATATTATAAAATGGTGCTAAACTACGTCCACGTTGCTCTCCAAAGAATTGATCTTGTAAAACTTTTAATTGTTTTTTAACCGCTTCTTCAGCTAAATTTTGCATTCTTGAGTCTAACGTTACATAGATTTTTAAACCATCTTTTTCAAGGTTATAAGATTTTCCTGTTTCTTTCTCATAATCAACCATCCATTGTTGAATTTCCTTTCTCAAAGCAGATTTGAAATATGCTGAATGTGATTCATCATGTTTCATAATATCTTGTTTATCTGTAACCAAAGGCGCATTTTGCGCGGCTTCTCCTTCAGCTTGAGAAATTTTGTTGTATTTCATCATTTGCTTTAAGACAAGATTTCTTTGCTTTTTAGAAACTTCAGGATATTTTACAGGATTATACGCAACAGGATTTTGAAACATC
Organism: Empedobacter sp. UBA7252; assembly: GCF_002472765.1. Lineage (NCBI taxonomy): Bacteria > Pseudomonadati > Bacteroidota > Flavobacteriia > Flavobacteriales > Weeksellaceae > Empedobacter > Empedobacter sp. UBA7252. The sequence continues at coordinate 144,068 of NZ_DKSQ01000001.1, read as the reverse complement.
GAAACCAATGTTGCAGCTTCATCTAAATTTAATTCTTTCGTTGTTTTGTTGAAATAAACTTTAGAAGCAGATTCAATTCCTTTTGCATTATAAATAAAGTCGAACTTATTGAAATACATTGCAATAATTTCTTCTTTTGTGTACAATTTTTCTAACTGAACAGAAGTTACCCATTCTTTTAATTTCTGTAAAACACGTTTTACTTTATTAGAAGAAGGATCTTTTGTGTACAATTGTTTTGCTAACTGCTGTGTAATTGTAGAACCACCTCCAGATTCTCCTCCAGAAGTAATTGCACGAGCTGCTGCTTTTATGTCTACACCTGAGTGATCAAAGAAACGAACGTCCTCTTTTGCTAACAATGCGTCAACTAAATGTGGAGGTAAATCTTTGTAATCGACTGGTGTTCTGCGTTCTGCTTCGAAACGATCTAACAAAACACCATCAGAAGAAATAATTTCTGATGAAACATAAATATCAGGATTTTCTAAATCGCGTACATTGGGAATTTCACCTAACCATCCGTTAGATGTAGCCCAAAAGATTCCGAAAATTCCTAATACGGCACAAAAAAACAGTACCCAAATGGTAACGATTATTTTTTTGGCTAATGAAAAGCTATTGAACTTCTTTTTTGCTTTAGAAGTTGTGCTTGTTTTAGAATTTTTATTGTTTTCCATTCTGTATTATTCAGCTTTATCAACAATCAAACTAATGTCTTCGATTCCTTTCAAATTTTTTGTTCGCATACCTTGCCAAACTTTTAGTTGATAGCGACCAGAGTCTTTTATTGGTAAATTTTCGCGATAAACCAACATCATTTCTTTTGTTGTCATTCCTTTACCAATCCAGCTTCCATCGGGATTTGCAATATAATACTGTAAAGTATCAATCATTTCATTTCCTTTAGGATCGATGAATTTCGTGAACAAATATAAGTTACTATATTCATACGACGTATTATTTCTTAACACAAATCCAATGTTAACAGCCGAAGGTTTAGGATCTTTTACATCAAACGTAAAGGTTTGAGGTTGATTATTCTTCCATTCGTCTTTCACATCTTTTGTGTCTTGATAATAATGTTTAGCCTCGCAACTAAACAATAAAAAGACTAAAATAAAAAGCAAACTACTGTTGCGTATCATCTGGTTTTGGCCCACGATTAAATCTTTTTTTATTTCGATTCTTCGATTTATTTGGATTCGGTTGAGAATTATTTGCTTGATTCTCGTCCTTAGTTTTCGGTTTTTGCTCAGCATTTTGATTATTTTGCTGAGGTTGTTTTTTTGGTTGTTGAGTTGACTGATTAGCCTGATTTGTTTGATTATTTTGTTGGCTATTATTGCTCGGATTATTCGGTTTTCGCTTTTGTTGATTGCGATTGCGATTATTTCCTTGCGGCTTTTGCTGATCAGTATTTGGTTGAGCTTGTTGCTCTTTCGCTTGAGTTGGCTGTTGCTTCTCTTTTGGCTGATTTTGTTGTTGCTGATTCTGATTAGGATTCGAATTTTTGTTCGGTCTATTTTGATTATTCTTTTTAGACTGATTTGGATTCTTTCCTTGTTTATTTTCAGGACGATTTGCTTTATCTTTCGTCTCGTTAGGCTGTTTTTGTTTTGCCTTCTGAGGTTTCAGATTATTAGCATTCGCCGCAACTTTTTCGTTTCCAGAATTTTGATTATTCTTAATTCTTTTACGTTTTTTGTTCTGTTTTTCTTTACGTTCAAAACGTTCTAAAGAATCTTCACCAATTACATCTGTAAAATCTGGTTTCGATTCTTCTACATTTTTAGCTAAATCCTCTAAAGGTTCAGTTTTTTGACCTTTTGCAGTGATTGCTAAAAACTCTTGAATATCGTCTACCGAAAATTTGTACCAAACAATTCCGCCTTTGTCATAAGCAAACCACATTTCTTTCTTGAAAACGTCGATTTTAACACAATGTGCCCAACCTTTTTCAGTCTCGAAACGGCTTTCCATTGATGGAAAACTATTTAATGCATCTAAATATGAATCCAATTCAAAATTTAAACAACATTTTAATTTACCACATTGTCCAGCTAACTTTTGCGAGTTAATTGACAATTGTTGATAACGTGCTGCAGCAGTGCTCACAGAGCGGAAATCTGTTAACCAAGTAGAACAACATAATTCGCGTCCACAAGATCCAATTCCACCAACTTTTGCTGCTTCTTGACGATATCCGATTTGTTTCATTTCAATTCTTACGCCAAATTTCCCAGCGTATTCTTTGATTAGTTGTCTGAAATCTACACGTCCTTCTGCTGTATAATAAAATGTAACTTTCGCTCCATCTCCTTGGTACTCAACATCACAAATTTTCATTTCCAAATTAAGGTTTTTCGCCATAATTCGAGAATCAACCATTGTTTGTTTTTCTCTATCACGAAACTCTACCCAAGTTTCTATATCTTTTTGGTTCGCTTTGCGATAAACCTTCTTGACATCTTCCGCAGTCCACGAAAGATTCTTTTTTTTCATCTGGATTCTAACAAGCTCACCCGTAAGTGTAACAACCCCAATATCATGACCAGGTGTTCCTTCAACAGCGATTACATCGCCAATATTTAGAGATATGTTGTTTTCGTTTTTATAATAAAACTTTCGATCGTTTTTGAAACGAACTTCCACAAAATTGAACTTTTCTTGTCCATTTGGAAGTTGCATATTCGATAACCAATCAAAAACTGATAATTTTCCACAACCATCAGTGCCACAAGCACCATTATTGTTACATCCTTTCGGAAGGCCATTAGAAGTTCCACAAGATCCACATCCCATGCTTCTATAATTTTTTTAAATGACAACACAAAGGTATGAAAATATTTTTCTGAATTTGTGAAATCATTTCGGTTATGAAATTGATTTTAAATTGAATCAAAAACTTCTGAAAATGAATAGGTTTGATCTAATCTAACCCCTTTTTCTGTTAATTTTAACGTAGCTAATTCGTTGACATGGTCATGTTCAAAAAACAAAATATATTCATTTTCGACTGCTTTTTGTAAAAACGTTCCTTTTTCTTCAACTGTTATTAAAGGTCGTGTATCAAACCCAATTACATAAATTAATGGAATATGCCCTACAGTTGGGATTAAATCTGCGATATAAACTATTTTTTTGCTTTTATATGTAATGATTGGTAACATTTGCTTTTCGGTATGTCCATCCACAAATAAAATATCAAAACCAAGTGGAGAATTTTCTAAAATTGATCCATTTTGAGGCAAATCAATCAAATTAAGTTGTCCACTTTCTTGTAGAGGTAAAATATTTTCTTTCAGGAAAGACGCTTTTTCACGTGGATTTGGATTTACTGCCCAATCCCAATGATTCGCATTCGACCAAAATTTTGCGTTTTTGAATGAAGCTTCTAAATAATCTTTCTCTTTGTTGTATTGAATTGCGCCACCACAATGATCAAAATGCAAATGCGTCAAGAAAATATCTGTAATATCATCGCGATGAAAACCATGTTTGGCTAAAGAGTTATCTAAAGTAGCATCGCCCCATAAATAATAAAAACCAAAGAATTTTGCATCTTGTTTAGTTCCGATTCCTGTATCAATCAATATTAATCGTTTACCATCTTCGATTAATAGACATCTCATCGCAAGGTCGATTAAATTTCTATCATCAGCAGGATTGGTTTTATTCCAAATCGATTTTGGTACAATTCCGAACATGGCACTGCCATCTAATTTAAAATTTCCTGTTTCTATTGTATATAATTTCATTTTTATGTGGTTTTATTTTGTTGAATTTTCGTTTTACGAAGATAAAAAATAGAATATTATTTAAAATAAATATCTATTATAGAATTGAACGACTTAAATTTGCAAAAATTTTGATACAATGGCAAAAGAAGTTCGTGTAAGATTTGCGCCAAGTCCAACAGGTGCGTTACACATCGGAGGAGTCCGTACTGCGTTATACAATTATCTTTTCGCAAAACATAATAACGGAAAATTCTTATTAAGAATAGAGGATACAGACCAAACACGTTATGTGGAAGGTGCTGAACAATATATTATCGATTCGTTGAAATGGTTAGGCTTAACTCCTGATGAAGGTGTTGGTTTTGGTGGAGATTTAGGTTCTTACCGTCAATCAGAGCGTAAAGAAATCTACAAACAATATGTAGACGAATTATTAGCTTCTGGAAATGCATATTATGCGTTTGATACAGCAGAAGAATTAGATGCTGCGCGTGTAAAAGCAGAAGAAAATAAAGAAACATTTATTTATAACTGGTCGACAAGAGGAAAGTTAAAAAACTCTTTATCGTTGACGGAAGATGAAACAAAAGCTTTAATTGGGAATGGAACTCCTTATGTAATTCGTTTCAAAATTGATGATTCTCGTACAGTTTTATTGGATGATATGATTCGTGGAAAAATAACGATTGATGCATCAACTTTAGATGATAAAGTTTTGTTTAAATCTGATGGAATGCCAACGTATCACTTAGCTAATATTGTGGACGATCATTTGATGGGAATTTCTCACGTAATTCGTGGAGAAGAATGGTTGCCATCAATGGCTTTGCACGAATTATTGTATGATGCATTTGGTTGGGAAGCTCCTCGTTTCGCACATTTACCATTAATCTTGAAACCAGAAGGAAAAGGAAAATTAAGCAAACGTGATGGGGACAAACACGGGTTTCCCGTTTTTCCAATGGAATGGAAAACAGAAGAAGGAATTGCAAAAGGATATAAACAAGAAGGTTATTTCCCAGATGCAGTATTGAATATGTTGGCTTTATTAGGATGGAATTCTGGAACAGATCAAGAGATTTTTACAATGGAAGAATTGATTCAATTATTTTCATTAGAAAAAGTTTCAAAATCGGGTGCACGTTTTTCTCCGGAAAAAGCAACTTGGTTCAATCATCAATATTTACAACAAAAATCTGTTGAAGAATTATTACCATCTTTCGAAGAAGTTTTAAAAGAAAACGAAATTGAAGCGAATCCAGCTTTAGATGCAAAAGTGGTTGAATTGTTAAAAGAAAGAGCAAACTTTGTAAAAGATATTTTTGAACAAGGTCAATTCTTTTATATAGCTCCTTCTACTTACGATGAAAAAGCAGCTAAAAAAGCGTGGAAAGATGATTCGAAAGAGATTTTAGGAAAATTTGTTGAAGTTTTAAATTCATCAGAATTTACTTCAGAAGTTTTACACGATGCGATGGCAGAATTTGTTACAACGCAAGAAATTGGATTTGGAAAAATCGGAATGCCTTTACGTCTTAGTTTAGTTGGTGCATTACAAGGACCAGATGTTCCTGTAATTATGGCAACTTTAGGAAAAGATGAAACAATCGCACGTATTAACAAAGCGATTGAAGTTTTAGGATAAAATTATTTCTATCATAAATAAGAAAGCCATTTGCATTGCAAATGGCCTTTCTGTTATAAATTGATTTTAACTTCGTTTAATTGATTAAGTTCTTCTTGAGAGAATATTCGATAATTGACTTTAAATGTTTTGCCAAGCGGAACTTCTAACGAAAAACCACCTGCGCCAATTGCATCAATAACATCTAATTCGAAATGAGCATGTTTCCAATATTCGAACAAATCTTTGTCAATCCAAAATTCAACTCCATCAATTTCTCCAATGCAAACATCTTTGTATCGAAGATAAAATTCTCCTTTTCTGAAACATTGCGGTTGCGTTCCTTCACAGCAACCTCCTGCTTGATAAAGCATTAAATCGCCATGTTTTGCTTTTAATTCATTCAATAAATTAATCGCTTTTTCTGTTGCATCAACACGTTTCATTTTTTGAGATTTTTAATTAATTATTGATTTAGAAGAAACCTAATTTCTTTTTGCTGTAAGAAACTAACATGTTTTTAGTTTGACGATAATGATCTAACATCATTTTGTGGTTTTCACGTCCGATACCAGATTGTTTATAACCTCCGAAAGGCGCTCCAGCAGGATAACTATGATATTGATTAACCCAAACACGACCAGCCTGAATAGCACGTGGAACTTGGTACAATTGATGTGCATCACGCGTCCAAACACCAGCTCCTAAGCCATAAATAGTGTCATTAGCAAGCTCAATAGCTTCTGCTTCATCTTTGAAAGTTGTCACAGCTAACACAGGTCCAAAAATCTCTTCTTGGAAGATACGCATCTTGTTATTTCCTTTAAATAAAGTTGGTTTGATGTAATAACCTGTTTCGCATTCACCTTGTAAATGATTAGCGTCACCACCAGTTAAAACTTCTGCACCTTCTTCTTTTCCTAATTTAATATAACTTAAAATTTTGTCATACTGAATTTGAGAAGCTTGCGCACCAATCATTGTTTCAGGATCAAGAGGATTTCCTGCTTTAATCATATTTACACGTTCTACAACTCGCGCAATAAACTTATCATAAATAGATTCTTGAATCAATAATCGCGAAGGACACGTACAAATTTCACCTTGATTTAAAGCAAATAATACAGCTCCTTCAATCGCTTTGTCTAAGAAATCATCATCATGATCCATTACAGATTCGAAGAATACGTTTGGCGATTTTCCACCTAATTCTAACGTAACTGGAATAATATTTTCTGTTGCATATTGCATCACGAAACGTCCTGTAGCTGTAGATCCTGTAAACGCAGCTTTCGATACTTTAGGATTTGTCACCAATGCGCGACCTAATTCTCCACCAAAACCATTTACAATGTTAACAACTCCTGGAGGTAATAAATCTCCAATTAATTCGAATAAATATAAAATCGAGATAGGAGTAGATTCAGCAGGTTTTAAAACCACACAGTTTCCAGCAGCCAAAGCTGGAGCTAATTTCCAAACCGCCATCAAAATTGGGAAGTTCCAAGGAATAATTTGCGCAACAACACCAATTGGCTCGTGGATAATAATTGAAACTGTATCTTTATCTAATTCGTTGATAGAACCTTCCTCAGCACGAATTACCGAAGCAAAATATCTGAAATGATCGATTGCTAAAGGAATATCAGCATTCAATGTTTCACGAACTGGTTTTCCGTTATCGTAGGTTTCTACAGCCGCAACATTTTGTAGATTTTCTTCGATTCTATCTGCAATTTTATTCAAAATAATGCTTCGTTGTGTTGGCGAAGTTTGACTCCAACTTTTGAAAGCTTCGTGAGCAGCATCTACCGCTTTTGCTAAATCTTCTTCTGAAGAATGCGCAGCTTTTGTAAAAACTTTTCCAGTAAGTGGTGTTACAACATCAAAGTATTTTCCGTTTGTAGGTGGCGTAAATTGACCATTGATGTAATTGTCATAATGATCTTTGAATGTAGGTACATTAACTAAGTTTCCCATTTTATTAAAATTTTTGTGAATTGAATTTTCTCTAATTTATTCAAATTTGTTCAATAATTATGTTTAGAAAAAGTTAATTCTATTTGGTATAAAATTTGTATATTTGGCATCCGTCAATTATTTATTGACAATTTACTTTATGGGGCTGACTGGTTTTGACAGCAGGGCCAATGGGTAAGTAAGCATGCAGTGATAGGTTGTGTACTCACTTTAATCAGGCACTTCAACTTTTTAACTGGCAACGAAGAGTACGCTTTAGCTGCATAATTCTGAATTTTAGTAAGAATACGCCACGTCTATACTAGGTATAGAAGCTGAATGTCCCTCAAAAGCCTTGACTTACGGCGTTTGATACAGGGACACGGGAAAGTAAGAATAGAAACCTTAGTGCATCGGATAGGTTTTGAGATTTTAGATGATAAGCGGATGACAGAGTGTTTATTCTCAGGATTTCGTCGAAAATTAATAATAAACTAAGCATGTAGAAAGCTTATTTGTTGCTTGTTTGGACGCGGGTTCGAATCCCGCCAGCTCCACAAATCTCCTTTAAAAAGTTTTAAAGGAGGTTTTTTTATTAAGAAAACTAAGGTTCCCAAATAATACGTGTCATCACATCAAGGTTGGTTCCTGTATGTTTGGTGATAGAAACTCCAGTAACCAAACCAATCATTAAATTGTGTTGAATAGCCAATCTAATTTGAGGTCTTAAAGTATAATGAAATCCATCGCGGTCAATATCCATATTATTTTCAAGTCCAATAAAGTTTTTCGAATTTGGTAAAACATACATCATACTTGCATTTATAGTTGCTCCAACATCTACTTTTTGCTCTTTATAATGATGTTCAAAAATAGGACCTGTATAGATTAACGTGTTGAAATTTTTAAAATTCTTTGCTCCAATAAAAACAGGATTCATTTTCATACCCGTAAATACAGAACCTTGATGTCCTAATTCTTTAAAATTATTAAACTCAAATTCATGAACATAAGCTACAGCCAAAGACATTTTTTGTTTTTCATTTACTAAAAAAGTATATTGAGTTGCTAATTTTAAACCTTCAATTTTATTGTTCGGAACATAAATAGAGCCATCGTTATTATCGCTTTTGTGATTAAAAGAAAAAGGTACTTCAACCTCCAATCCCAAACGATCTGCAACAGCCCATTCATACTCAATAAAACCATTATATTCATTATATCCTTTTTTTGAGGTCACTCCAAATCCTACATTTATCTCAGCTTCTCCTTTTCGTGCGCCCAAATCACGCATCAAATCTGTATAGAGAGGTTCTGCATGTTCAACTTTAGGTTTTAATGTTTTTTGTTGAGGTTGAATGGTGATAATTGAATCATTTTTCGTCTGAGCTATCGTAGTAATTGTTAAGAAAGTGCTTGTAATTATTGTTAAGAAAAATTTCATTTGTTTATTATTTTGAGACAAAGGACAAAGAAGATTTAGGAAGAAATTAGGAATTGAAGTTTTACCCCTTTAAAAATCTAACCTATTAAATTTTGAAGTTTTTTGATACTTATCATTTTAAGAATAATAAAAACTATCTTATCTTAGTCGATGAATTAACACCACATTTAAGACAATCAAACAATTATGAGTTCCTACGAATATTATAACTTTCCGATACAGTTGATAAACGGTTTTTTAGATGATTCTAAAAAAGTTTTGATTGATATTTCACATTATTGTATTTATAGAGTTTTTATAGATAATTTCGAGAAATATTCGGGTTCTTTTACAGGTTATCAGAAGGCTTGTGATGATTTTGGAATCGAATTTAAAAATGTTGCAGCAGCTTATCAAAATGGTAAAGATTTGTATGAAGCAACAATAGATAAAAGTCCGATGGTTGGAATGACTTCTGAAATGTATTGGGATTATATGACCAATGAAAAATCTGAATTTGAAAAGGTTTTACTGCTTGGGGATCTTGCTTTTAAAAGCATTTTAGGTGCAAAATCATATATAAAATTGGATAATAAATATTGGTTTAGCCGAATGAATGGTTCTGTAAAATCAATTGCGAAAGAAGAAATTTCTCCAAAACTTCAACGTTATTTGAACGAATATCAAACCAAAAAGATTAAGAATCAATTAATTGCTGGTTGGGGATTAGCTTCATATTCAAGATATAATCGCGGATTTTATGTGAGTTATAAAATGACATTAGATGATTTGGCTTATCATGCAGAAAAGATTAGAAAATCTACACAAGATAAAAAGATCAAAAATGATGTAAAATCAGCTCACGAAAAAGCATTAGAGAGATTGGAGAAGGAAGGTCAATAGTGTATATATTTTATAGAACAAAAAACCTGAAGATTAACTTCAGGTTTTTATTTTATTTACGTTTAAAAAGGTTTTTAAAAAATCCACCTTTATTATGGTTTTCTCCATAACCATAGCCATAACCATAGCCATAACCTTTTGTAAAGTCAACATCATTAATAACCATAGCCATATTCTTAAGTCTATTTTCTCTATATAAATCTCTTGGAATTGCTAGCATACGTTTATCTAAGTAGTTGGCACGAACTACGTACATTGTAATATCTGCATCGTCTGAAATTAATAGTGTATCAGTTACTAAACTTACAGGAGCTGTATCAACTATTACATAATCATAATGTTCCTTTCCATATTTAATAATATCATCAAATCGTCCATTCATTAATAATTCGGATGGATTAGGTGCTATTTGACCTGAATAAATAACATCGAATTTATAATGTGCAGGTTTTTTTATGATAATATCATCAATATTAACATCATTAGAAATTAAATATTCAGTTACACCATATTTATGTATATATTGATCAGAAATACCTAAATAATCTAATACTTTTGGACTTCGAATATCAGCTCCGATTAACAATACTGATTTTCCAGACATTGTTAAAATCTGAGTTAAGTTAGTTGATATAAATGATTTTCCTTCTCCACTAGTTGTAGATGTAATATAAATACATTGAGGATCTGTTGAGTTCTTTAATAAGAAATTTACATTTGTTCTTAAGATTCGGAAAGCTTCAGCAGCACTTGAGTTATCATTATTTTCTAATATAGAAATATTACTTTTCGGTACTTGTCCTGCGATAGGTGCTCCTACGGCATTTTCTACATCTTCTTTTGAATTAACTGTATTATTTAATAATTTGTATATATAAATTATTATAAAAGGTATTATAAGACCTACAATAAGCGCTCCTAAAAATATAATACTTTTTTTAGGGGAAACAGGTTCTTTTATACCATAAGCATAATCAATTACTTTAATATTTTCTGGTGTTGCAGCAGCTTTTATTTCATTTTCTTCTCTTTTCTGAAGTAAGAATAAATATAAAGCCTCTACAATTTGTTGTTGGCGAGATATATCTCTAAAACCACGCTCTTGACTAGGTACTTTTTTAATTTTTCCAGCAATTTGATTTTGCTTTCCTTGTATTGTATTTAAAATAGTTTGTGTGTTATTTCTATATAATTTTAAACTATTCTTCAGGTTTCTTTTTACATCATTTATTTGCTCTTGTAATTTAATAACATTTGGATGTTCATTTGTTACAGATTTTAACATATCTTCTTTAGCTAGGACTAGTTCGTTGTATGAAGATATTTCTGATGAAATAGATTTATCTTCTAAACCAATATTTGAAGGAAGTAAATCTGTACGAGACGTATTAAGAGCTCCATTCATATATTCAACTAATTGTAGTTGTGTAGAAGCATCTAATAATTTCTTTTCATTATCAGCAGCACTCTCTAAAAAAATATTTGCTTCAGAGGTAACATCTGTAATATTATTACTTTGTTTATATTGTTCTAATTGTTTGTCAACACCATCTAAATCGCCACTAACAATAGCTAACCTTGAATCAATAAACTTAGATGTAGCTTCAGTTAATTTATGGTTATCGCCTACAATATCTTTGTTGTAATTAATAATTAAATCATTAATTACTTTTTTAGAAATCTCAGGAACAGGACCTACTAATGAGAAGTTAATAATTTTAGAACTTTTTTCACTGTTAGGATCTATAGCAAGTTTCTTTTGGTAATTATCTACAGTCTTATCAATAGAATTTAAAACAATCAGATATTCATTATCAATTGATTTAGCTAAGTTTTTATTAGGACTGATAACAAAACTTCCAATCTTATCATTTATTTTTTGTCCAAAAGAATATTCCTTTTCTGTAGAAGTTGTTTTGTTTGTTAAAATAAATTTTGTTGTAGATTTTATTTGAACAATAAATTTAGCTTCTAAATCTTCATTGGTTTTATCAGCTTCGTTTAGAAAAATAATTTTAATAGGAGATTTCTCTTGAGTTAATTCAACTTCAGCTACACGACCTTTACTAAAATATTGAATATTTAAATTATTTTCTTCTACAACCTTAGTAATTAGTCGTTTTGATTTTAAAACATCAATTTGATCACCAACTTCAGCATTTGTTGAAGATCCCCCTCCAAGCATAGCTTGATCCATTAAACCAGCTAATTCACCTGTTGCAGATTCTTTCTCATTTAATAATATTTTAGCTGAAACTTGATATTGTTTCTGAGTATATTTAACATATAAAAAGGCTAAGGTTAAAGAAATAATAACTCCAAATACAAACCATTTCCAGTAATAAAGATATTGTTCTAAAATTTGTCTGATATTAATCGTTTCTTCAGACTCATCGAAGTATTGGTCTTCTAGGTTATTTTTATTTGTACTCATTTTTATTTAGAAATAACAGCAATTACAGATATTATAACACCAGCAACAGATATCCATAATGAATAGTTTGGTGTAAATTTAGATGATGAAATTTTAGCATTATTTGGTTCTACATAAATAACATCATTTTGGGCTAAATAATAAACAGGAGAGTTTAGTATTTCTTTGGATGTTAAATCGACGTTATATGTTTGTTTTTGTCCATTTTGTTCACGAATAACCATAATATTATTTCTAACACCATTAATAGTTAAATCACCAGCCATACCTAAAGCATCAAGTATACTTACTCTTTCGCTTGGAATTGTAAAATTACCAGGTTTAGCAACTTCTCCTAAAACGCTAATTCTAAAATTTGTAAAATTAATATTTACCCCAGGATTAACGATATATTTTGAGATTTTTGCTTTTAATTCATTTTCAGCTTCTGTTCTAGTTAATCCACCTACTTTCACATTACCAATTAACGGATAGTTGATATAACCATTTTCATCAACAGTATAAACCTTCGCATAAGGATTATTTTGCACCCCAGAATTTACTTGATAAACACTTTGTTGATTAAAAGGTTCTGTAGCTTTTATATCAGCAGCACTTACACTGATTGCTAGCATATCAGAAGATTGAATTTTAGGAATATATTCTTCGTATTTCGTAGTAGATTGTTGATCTCCTTGAAAGTAGACTAATTCTTTTTTTGATGCACAAGAAGAAATAGTGAGTATAACTATTACAATTAAAAGATTAAAAATTTTATTTTTCATAAATTAAGTTATCAAGTTTTTCAAATTCTGAGTTTTGAGATTTAAATTCTGGTACAATCTCTTTTATTTTAGCCACTAAATGCATGACTTGCTCATGTTTTTCTATGGTTGAAGACATTAAGCATAGTTCTTCAATTAGTTTTTTATTGTCTTGACATTTGTTTGTATTAACTTTTGCTATCATTATTTTTTCATGATGGGTCTTTACTGTATTTTCATCATTAGCCAATAACTCTTCATAGATTTTTTCACCTGGACGCAAACCTACAATTTTTATATCAATTTCTTCAGGATATTTAAAGCCACTTAATCTAATCATCCTTTTAGCAAGATCAATAATTTTCATTGATTCGCCCATGTCGAATACAAAAATCTCACCACCTTTTCCCATAATAGCCGCTTCTAATACTAATTGGCAGGCCTCTGGAATAGTCATGAAAAAACGTGTAATATCGGGATGTGTTACTGTCAAAGGACCTCCGTTTTCTAATTGACGTTTGAATAAAGGTATTACAGAACCATTAGATCCTAAGACATTGCCAAATCGAGTAACAATATAATTTGTTTTAGATTTTTCATTTGTACAATTTACATAAATTTCTGCCACACGTTTGGTTGCTCCCATCACGTTAGTCGGATTAACCGCTTTATCTGTTGAAACCATAACAAATTTTTCGGCACCAAATTCATTCGCTAAATCAGCAATAATTTTTGTTCCATAAATATTTGTATTAATTGCTTCATATGGAAATCTTTCCATTAAAGGAACATGTTTATATGCAGCTGCATGAAAAATAATTTGCGGATGATATTTATCAAAAAGGCTTAACATTCGTTTTCGATCTCTTACACTCGAAACGATATAATCTATTCTATTTTGTTTTTCTTCAGAAATTTCATTTTTTAAAGACTGTTGAACATCATATAGAGCCGATTCTGCCTGATCAATCAAAATTAGTTGAGCAAAATCCATCATAGCAAGTTGCCTTGAAATTTCACTTCCTATAGAACCTGCAGCACCAGTAACAAGTATTACCTTACCTTGTACATTTTCATTAATAATAGGGTTTTTCAACTTAATTGATTCACGACCTAATAAATCTTCAATTTTTAATTGTTTGATTTGAGCAGGCTTGTATGTACCATCAATCCAATTAGAAATAGGTGGAATTATTTTTATGTTTACATTCAAATCTTCTAATGATTTGGATAGATTTAATAATTGATTCGTTTTAATATTTTGAATAGAAATAATAATTTCTGAAATATCATTTCGTTCAATGAATTTATTATCAATATCATTTATAGAATAAATTTTAACACCATCTATAAATGTTCCAATTTTAGAAGGTTTATCATCAATAAAACCTACAACTTTATAATTAAACTGAGTATCATTTTGTAAAATATCTCGAGTAATTAATCCTGAATCTCCTGCACCGTAAATTAATATTTTTTGTTGTTCCTTATTTTTTGAGAAAAAATAATTATAAATCCATTTATAATATAATCTGGCAATAACCATTATTACTGTTGAAATAAATAAATGGACAAAGATAACAGAGTAAGACATTCTGAAAACATATGAAACAGGAGTGTTCTCCGAAAGATTAGATTCAATGAATTGTCTATAGATAAAAGAGATGAAGAAAAGAATCAGAAAAGCCGTAGTATTAGATACAAATACATTTTCAGCATCTTTTAACCCCGTTTTTTTTACAATTCCCTTATATGTTTTGAAGTATAGGAAACATAGAGTATATGCTGCTACAACAAATGGTAATTTAAATAATAATTTTTCTAAACTAAAAGAATTTAGAAAACTATTAAGTATAAAATTGGTTATTACATAGCTAAAGAAAACAATAAGTATGTCTAGCACTAATACTACCCATCTAGGAGCATTAAAGTGTTGGTTAAAAGGATTCAATATTTTAGTAATTTAAGTGGTGGTAAAGATAATAAAAAAATCAGGAATAGAGACTCCAAAAAATGGAAAAATCTATCCCTGATTAATATCTTAAATTAAGAGAGAATTATTTTACTCTGAAAACAACTCTTCTTGCTAATTGATGAGATGAAACTTGAGAGTTTTTGAACTCTTTATCTTCCCCTTCACCAACAGTAGTTAATTGAGAAGCATTAGCTCCTTGACTAACTAAAATAGCTTTAACATTTTCTGCTCTTCTACGAGATAAGTCTTTATTGAAAGCATCTCCTCCTACTGGATCAGCAAAACCTAAAATGTCAATTTGAGCATTTGGTTTAGCTTTTAAGTACTCAGATACAAATTTGATACCTCCAACAGATTGTTGGTATGGTTTGTCAGAGTTGTAATCGAAGTATACGTTGATAATACCTGAATTAATCATTTGCTCTAAGAAATCAGCATCGTTAATGACAGTTGTGTTTCCTCCTGCATTTTGTTTGATATATTCTTCAATATTATCTGGAATTCCGTTTCCGTTGTGGTCGATAGTAACACCTTTTGTGTCAACTACTGCACCTGGAGCTGAATCTGGTTCTTGATCTAAGTAATCAGCAACACCATCACCATCAGTATCTTTTAACATTTGTTCGATGTTAGAAATACGATCTTCTAAGTCAGAACGAGTTGGTTCGTAAACCCAGTCAGCATGTTTTTCGTTTTTACCTAAGTAAAATGTTAAACCTAAAGTAGCATTCCAAATTTCACCTCCAAATCCTGAACCTGATGTGTTAGCTGTGCCATCAAATGTTACATTTTGACGAATATTTCTTACGTAAGATACATCTCCTGTTAAAACAACACGATCAGTTAATCTTAATTGTGGTGTTAAACCAACCATAACATTTACCATGTTATCATTGTCGTCGAAAACTTTACCATCAGCACCTTTTGTCGCATCATTATTCATCCAAGAGTAACCTGCACCACCATGAGCTAATAATCCAATTCTATTTGTCCATGTTTCAAAATTCATGATTCGTCCTAAGTTCGCAACCCCTTGTAAATCTACACGGTAATAATTAGAACGGAAACGAGCTACATCTTCGCCTTCTTTGATACGATCATATCCACCATCTAATTTTAAACCAAATTTTGGATTGAACATATAACGTACACCAAAATCAGCATGGAAAAAACTTGGTGTTTCTGAATAATAACCTGGAGCGAATGCTTTTCTTGCTTTTACCGCACCTCCATTGGCCTCGATAGACCATTTGTTGTAATCGTTGTTAATTGTTTCAGTAGTTTCTTGCGCGTGAGCAAAAATTCCTAATCCAATTACACTTAATAGGTATGAAATCTTTTTCATGAGGATATATTTAATTGCAAATTTATATAAATACTTAAAAACGAATCAATCAAAAACTGTTAAAAAACACTATAACTAACGAAAGTCATGATTATGTCTTTATGATTATTTTAACTTGTTTAAAAAATATTCAATAATTGTGCCGAAATTAATTTTTGATTTTCTTATATCATTTTTAAATCATTTAAATTATTTTTGCATAAATATTTCCCAAAACAAACAATGGAACAATCAGCATTTCTTTTTTCGACCAGAGGATCATTAGAATTAGCACAAAAAATTGCCGATCAATATGGTCAAGAACTTGGTAAATCTAAAATTGTAGAATTTAGCGACGGAGAATTTGTACCCGCTTTTGAACAGCCAATTCGCGGAGCTCGCGTTTTCTTAATTGGTTCTACAATGCAACCAACAGACAATTTAATGGAATTACTTTTAATGTGTGATGCAGCAAAACGCGCATCTGCTAAAAGTATTACAGTTGTTATTCCTTATTTTGGTTTTGCTCGTCAAGATCGTAAGGATGCTCCACGTGTGCCAATTGGAGCAAAATTAGTTGCAAAAATGTTAATGACAGCTGGAGCAACTCGTGTAATGACTATGGATTTACACGCTGATCAAATTCAAGGATTTTTTGAAGTTCCTGTTGATCATTTATTTGCTTCAACAATTTTTGTTGAATACATTAAAGGTTTAGGCTTAGATAATATTTGTATTGCTTCTCCAGACATGGGAGGTGCTAAACGTGCAAATACATATGCTAAATACCTTAATGCAGATATCGTAATTTGTCACAAAGAACGTAAAGTTGCAAACCAAGTTGATAGCATGATGTTAATCGGTGAGGTTGAAGGTAAAAATGTTATTTTAGTGGATGACATGATTGATACAGCGGGTACACTTGCAAAGGCGGCTGAATTGATTATGGAAAAAGGAGCAAAATCTGTTCGTGCGATTGCAACGCATGGAGTTTTATCTGGACCAGCTTATGAGCGTCTTGATAACTCTCTATTAACGGAAATTGCTATAACTGATAGTATTCCATTAAAAAATACTTCCGTATCTAAAATAAAAGTATTATCTTGCGCTCCGCTTTTTGCTGATGTTATGCATCTAGTACATAGCAACAAATCTATTAGTCAACGTTTTGTTATCTAGTGGTTTAACTAAATATTAAATTATTTTTATTATATACATATTATTATGAAGTCAATTACAATTCAAGGTGTAAAAAGAGAAGACTTAGGTAAAGTGGCTACACGTAACCTACGTAATGCTGAACAAGTACCTTGTGTGGTTTACGGTTCTGGAGAGCCTATCCACTTTTCAGCTGATGAAAAAGCATTCAAATCATTAGTTTACACTCCAGATGCTCATACAGCAACTATCGAGTTAGCTGATGGAGCTAAAATTCAAGCAATTTTACAAGACATCCAATTTCACCCAGTAACGGATAAAATCTTACACGTAGATTTTTACCAATTAAACGAGGACAAACCAGTAACTATGGAAGTTCCAGTTCGTTTAGTAGGACGTGCTCGTGGTTTAGTAGCTGGTGGGGTTTTACGTTTCAATATGCGTAAATTAAAAGTTCGTGCTATTCCAGCAAACTTACCAGACGAAATCGAAATCGATATCACTCCAATGAGAATTGGTCACAAAATGTATGTAGAAACATTGAAAAATGATAACTACACATTCGCTCATCCAGATAACGCAGTAGTAGTAGCTATTCGTACTTCTCGTAACGCAGTTAAGGATGCTGATCAAGACGAAGACGAAGATTAAGAAATTTTCTTTTCAGATAATATTAAACCACTCATTTTTGAGTGGTTTTTTTATTTTTAAAAATTTAATAAGATAAATTTGTCCGATTTAAAATTAGTTGTATATTTGCTTCATAATTTATAATGAATAAAAGAAATTAATGTTTTCTAAAGCGTGCGAATATGGAATTAAGGCTTGTGTGTTTATTGCACAAGAATCTGTAGAAGGAAAGAGAGTCAATTTAAAACAAATTGCAAATTCTATTAATTCTCCAGAAGCTTACACAGCCAAAATTCTTCAACAATTAGTTAAAGCAAATGTGATTTCATCTGTCAAAGGAAAAATGGGAGGTTTCCAAATGGATGCAGCGCATTTAGAAGATATCAAATTAGTGAATATCATCAAAGCGATTGACGGAGATGGTCTTTATCATAGTTGCATTTTAGGTTTAGTAGAATGCGATACTAACAAACCTTGTGCTTTACATAGCCGTGTTTTTGCAATTCGTAATGATTTGCGAGGTATGCTAGAAAAGACATCGATGTTTAATTTGATTGATGATCTAGAGAAAGGAATTGCTTTTCTTAAGCATTAAAAAAATTTGATTAAAAATAAGATAAAAATATCCGATTATCCGAATTGAAAAATTATAACAATGAACCTATTAATAGAACTTCCTCAAACAACTGCTTCTCAGATGAGTTATACTGTAACAGTAAATCTAAATGAAGCGTGCGAAAGGCATCATAAAACATTATTTTTTTGTTGGAATATTCGTGCTGGAATAGATAAAGGAGTCGATATTCAACGAATTGTTGATTATGTAAATTGGTATGGGGAAAAAGTATTATTCAAAAAATTTGAGATAGAAGAAAATTACTTGTTTTCGCTTTTAGATGAAGATCATTACTTGGTAAAAAGAGCATTGAAAGAACATAGACGTTTGAGACGCTTGTTCAAAATAGATGCAAAAAATCCGATGAAAAGTTTGATTTATATCGAAGAAGAATTGGATTTGCACATCAGATTTGAGGAGAAACAAATGTTTCCTGAATTTGAGAAAAATGCAACACAAAAAAAGTTAAAAGTAATTAAAGAACAATTTAATTCACTTTTAACTAACACAGATTGGAAAGATCAATTTTGGTTATAGGATCTTTCATAACCATAAATTTTTACTTATAATTTTTTAGATGATTTTTGAAAAAGAAAAGCTCGATTTTGCAGGTCGAGCTTTTTGCTTTTTTATGTGTTAAGGAAATTATTTCTTAATCTTAATTTCAAATATTTTATCCCAGTTTTTACCTGTTAATAACATATTTCCGTTGTCTTTGAAAGCGATTCCGTTCAATTCTTGTGCTTGCGGATTTCCTTGTTTTCCTTTCAATTCAGCGAAGTTAAACTCTACTTTTACAGCGCCAGTTTGCGGATCAATTACCACAATATTACTGTTATCTGCATGTCCAGATTTTAGGTAAACATTTGCATAAATTAAACCATCGTGGTATTCAATTTCATTCAAATAACTATATGGTTGTTGACTGTCAAAAGCTTGAACAGTTCTTAGATAATTAAAGTTTTCATCAAAGAAATGAATACGTTGAGAACCTTCTGTTATGGCCAATTCTTTTCCAATTGTTGTAATTCCCCAACCTTCGATAATTTGAGCTGGCATATCAAATTTTTCAACTTGATTAAAGTTTAAATCATATTTATAAATCACACGATCTTGCCATGTTAATTGATAAATAAAACCATTCAGTTCTGTAATTCCTTCTCCAAAAACATCGTCTTTGATTTGATATAATTTTGTAGGTTCAGTTGCCCCCAATTTATATTCAATCAAACGTGTTTTTCCTCCGCGAAGTCCAGTTCCTTCGAAAATATTTCCGTTTTTGAAATAAAAACCTTGCGTAAAATAATCTGGATTATGTGGATAAGTTCCTACAATTTCATAATTCCATTGCGCAGCCGGCTCATTTGCATAAACCACAAACGTAAAATCGCGCGAATTTGTTTCTTCTTCTCCTTTGAAGAATTTCAAATTAACCGTATGATTTCCTAATCCAATTGTTTTTCCGTCAATCGTAAAATCAGCAGGAACTTCTTGTCCATCTACCGAAACAATAACTTTCGTAATTCCATCTAAATTAGTTAAAGGAATATCGATTTTGTCGCCAATTTTGTATTTGTTTTGTTCAATTTTCGAAACAATTTCAGTGATTGCAGTATTGTTTTTTCCAGTCGAATCTTTACAAGAAAATAACACTGAAGAGAAAACTGTTGCACAAACTGATGCTGCGATTAAATATTTTTTCATTTGATGTGTTTTATGTTTTACGAATTAGGTTGCTAATTCTACTACAAATATATTTTATTTTGTTCGATTCGGATTATTTTTTACAAAGGCATCCCAACTCGAATAAGAATTTGACGTCCCAGTTGTTTTACCCGAATTTAGATAATGACAAACCGCAACGGCAAGACCATCTGTGGCATCCAAACGTTTCGGAATTTCTTTCAAACCAAGTAAATGTTGTAACATGCCCGCAACTTGTTCTTTTGATGCATTTCCGTTTCCAGTAATCGCCATCTTAATTTTTTTTGGCGCATATTCTACCACAGGCATATCGCGATGCAGGCAAGCGGCAATACAAACGCCTTGTGCACGTCCAAGTTTTAACATAGACTGAACATTAACGCCAAAAAACTGCGCTTCAATGGCTAATTCATCAGGATGATATTGATCGATAATGGCTAAAGTTTTTTCGAAAATCTTTTTCAATTTCGTTTGCTGGTTCGGAAGTTTATGCAACAACAATTCGTCTAAAGTAATCAACTTTATTTTGTTATTTTTGACTTCAATCAAACCAAAACCCATCACCATTGTTCCAGGATCAATCCCTAAAATAATCTTTTCCATCGTTGCGAAGGTATTAAGATATTCTGAAAATTAAGCCGAATTTCGACTCGCATTAATATTTCCGAATAACGAACGCATCACAATTTGCTCATAGATTGATTTGAACTCACTTTCATGATGAATTTTGTTCAACGCAAATTGTTGAATCGTTAATAATGGTAACACAATTTTTTCGCGCATTTGTACCGAAGATTTGTTCAATGGTTCGTCTTGCATCAATTCTGTGTAACCCGAAATTTCTAAACATAATGCTTTTGATAATTCAAATTCATCGTGCAAAATATTCCAAAATTCACCATATTCAGGATCATTTTTCATATAAGATGTTAATGGAAAATAAGTTTTTTCCATCGACATCATACTATTCTGGATCAATGTTTTGAAGAAGCTCGAATTCTTGAATAAATCTTTTACATCCTCTAAATGACCTTGTTTTTTCAATTCATTTATAGCTGTTCCAACACCAAAATATCCCGGAACATTTTGTTTTAATTGACTCCAAGAACCCACAAATGGAATAGCACGCAAATCATCGAACTCTAATTTTTTATCACCACCTCGTTTACTCGGACGGCTTCCGATATTCGTTTTTCCATAATAGTTAAGCGTACTCATATTTTCTAAATAAGGTAAAAATGAAGGATGCGCTTTCAAATCTTCGTATTTCTGATAACTAATTGTGGCTAATTTATCAATCAAAATTCGCTCATCTGGCGAAATCTGACTTGTGCTTGTCGAGAAAACATCCGAAATAATACCAGCTGTGTACAATTGTTCAAAATTATATTTTGCCTGCGGCATTGTTCCATAATTCGACGTAATTGTTTGTCCTTGAATTGTAATTTGAATTTCGTGATTCGCAATTGTTTTCCCTTGAGAAGCGTAAAATTCGTGCGTTTTTCCACCACCACGCGCAGGAGGTCCACCACGACCGTCAAAGAAAATAACTTCGATTTGATTTTTATCCGAAACATTCGAAAGGATTTCTTTGGTACGATAAATTTCCCAATTCGCTTTGATGTAACCACCATCTTTTGTTCCGTCCGAAAAACCTAACATAATCGATTGACGTTGTTTTCTACGTTCTAAATGTTGCGCATAAATAGGTAAATTATACAATTTATTCATCGTATTTTCAGCACCATCTAAACCTCTAATCGTCTCGAAAAGTGGCATGATATCAAACTTAATTTCATCGTCTTGATAACCACAAAATTTGAATAAAGCATAAACATTTAAAACATCGAAAATGGTTTCAGAATTTGAAATAATGTATCGGTTAACACCTAATTCACCATTTCGTTGCTGAATTTTTTTTAATTGATAAACATTTTTGATTGTATCAATCACAATATCATCTTCAAAATCTTCTGGTTTAGCTGTAAAAGACGGATTTATTAACAATTCGATTTGTTCTGCTTCGCTTAAATCTTTCAGATTAATTCCAGTATATTTTTCAACAATTCGGTTAATCACTTTTTGATGAACACGCGAATCTTGACGAATATCCAAAGAAGCAAAATGCAATCCGAAAATATCAACACGTGTGATAAAATCATCTAAAATATCTAAGAAAACACCATTGTGTTGTTCAATTAAAATTGTACGAATCGTTTGTAAGCGCGTTTTGATTTCATCAATTGTAATTGTTCCATTTTCATTGAACATATTTTCGTAAATCAAATTACTCAACGCTTTTAAAGGTTCTGTAACATGCTTGAATGTTAATCTACGTTGAACAATTTTAAGATGATTGTAATAATTTTTTAAGATACTTGTACGCAATAAACTTGCAACTTTCCATGTAATTTCTGCTGTTACAAACGGATTTCCATCGCGATCGCCTCCAGGCCAAAAACCTAATTGAATAACAGGAGATTTTAGAGGTTCACTTTCTGTAAAAAACAATTGGTTGATTTCGTTGTATAATCGTCCAATTGTTTGATAATATACATTTCTCAAATAATAAATAATAGAAACAGCTTCATCGTAAGGAGTTGGTTTTTCTTCGTTGATAAAAGGTGTTTTTCCTAATTGTTGCAACAATAAATCAATTTTACTTACCGAATCTTGTTGAATTGCGTCGCGTAAATCTTGAATAATTTGTTGAACATTTGTTGGATAAAACTGCGTTGGATGGGCTGTAAAAACAACTCTTGTTACAAAATCTTCGATTCTGGTTTTTACTTGCTCCATTTTACCTTGCGCTTGTGCAATATGATAAATGCTTTCCAAACTTCCTTTTTCATTTTCGGAATGTAATGACGGAAATGCAGCATCTTCGATACTATCAAACAAAACAACTTGTCGCTCGATGTATTGTATCATTCGAAACATCAAATCGATTTGCTCTTGTTCGGTTTTTAAATCAGTGTATTTCTCAAAAAAATTGTTGATGATTTCATTTGGTGATTTACCTTCGGGTAAACCTTTTTGACTTTCATCATACAAAAACGGAATCAATGATCCGATGTTTTGCATTTTTTCGTAGGGAAGACTCATAAAGAGACTGTTGTAAATTTGAAACTTATTTTCCACAATTTGGTGGAATTTAAGTTCAGATAAATTCGTACTTCGCATTAATAGGTATTTTTTCTCTTAATAGTAAATTTACTTGTTTCGAGGTAATTATCCTATTTATTTTAAACCAAAAAAAGAGAATCATATTGATTCTCTTTTTTATTATGATCGATTATTTAATTCAATTAATGGTTCAATAAAGTCTCTTGTATTTGATAAACGAGGAACTTTATTTTGTCCACCTAATTTACCTCTTGAAGCCATCCATTCGATGAATAATTTTGTGCGTGCTTTGTGTACAATCGGTCGATTAAGTGTCATATTATTGTAACGTTTTGCTTCGTAATCGGAATTAACTTCTTGCAAACCTTTATCTAAACAATCAATAAATTGCTCAAAATTTTCAGGCTCTTTATCAAACTCTATCATCCATTCGTGAGCGCCTTTTTCTTTTCCTTGCATAAAAATTGGACCAGCACTATATTCAGAAACAATTGAATTTGTTTGCATACAAGCACGTTTCAAAGCTTCTTCTGCATTTTCTATCATCAATTCTTCGCCAAATGCATTGATATAATGTTTTGTTCGTCCAGAAACAACAATTCTGTGTGGATTAGTTGAGGTAAATCGAACCGTATCACCAATAATATAACGCCATAAACCACCATTTGTTGTAATTACCATGGCGTAATTTTTACCAACTTCAACTTCTTTAATCGTTAAAAATCGTTGAGCTTCTGAACCAAATTCTTCCATTGGAATAAATTCGTAAAAAATTCCGTTGTCTAATAATAACAACAACTCTTTACTATTTAATTGATCCTGAATTCCAAAAAAACCTTCGGAAGCATTATATAATTCGAAATAATTTAATTTTTTCTGAGTAATTAAATTATAATTTTCTGCATAAGGTTTGAAGCTGATTCCACCATGAAAAAACACTTCGAGATTTGGCCATAATTCGTCCAAATAATTCTTTCCAGTTTCGGCTAATAATTTATTCAAAACGACTAACATCCACGAAGGAACACCAGTTAAAGAACCAACATCTTCATTTTTTGTTGCATTAATAATAGCATTCATCTTTACATTCCAATCAGACATTAAAGAAATCTCACGATTTGGAATGTTTTTCATTTCTGCATAAAAAGGTAAATTATCAATCAGAATAGCTGATAAATCACCAAAACGCGTATCATATTTTTGATAAAGTTCACTACTTCCGCCAATTCTTAAGTTTTTGTGCATAAAAATATCCGTTTCGGGATAAGCATTTAAGTACAATGCAAACATTGTTTTTCCTGCTGCGTAATGGCAATCTTCTAAGGATTCATTACTAATCGGAATAAATTTACTTTTGGCATTTGTTGTTCCAGAAGATTTCGCAAACCATTTTATTTTTCCATGCCAAGTAACATCTTTTTCACCTTTTCTTGCTAATTCAATATAAGGTTGAAAATCCTCGTAATGCACTGCAGGGACTTGCTCTTGAAATTTATGTGTCGTTTTGATTTCGTCAAAATGAAATTCTTTTCCGTAAATAGTCGATTTGGCTTTTTTGATATTCTCAAATAACACACGTTCTTGCGTACCAACTGGATTTTTGATACTTTCCTCGATGATATTCATTCGGCTACGCATCATAATTTCCATAATCTTATTGACTATTCCCATCCGCTAAAAGTTTTGTAGATTTACACAAAATTAATTAAACTTTTTTAGCAAGATGCAGTTTGAAGGACAAATTCGTAAAATGACAACTGAAAATGGAACGCCAATCAATTATTATTGGAATTTCAAGAATGATTTTATTGTTATGAATCAATTGTTAGGAAAAAAAATCAAGATTAACTTTGATCATTACGAATGTTTAAACTGTCACGAGGACAAAGAGATTTATCAGATGGGATATTGTAAAAATTGTTTTTTTACAGTTCCAGAAGCTAATCCAAGTATTATCAATCCAGAACTTTCTACAGCACATTTGGGAATTGCGCAACGTGATTTAGAGTTTGAAACGAAATTCGAATTGCAACCGCATATTGTGTATTTGGCAAATTCATCAGGAATAAAAGTTGGTGTAACGCGTTTAACGCAAGTGCCGACACGTTGGATCGATCAAGGAGCTTCAGAAGCTATTATTATTGCGCGAACGGATAATCGTTACGAAGCTGGAATGATAGAGGTTTCGTTGAAAAATGTTATTGCAGATAAAACAAATTGGCAAAGAATGTTGAAAAATGATGTGCCAGAAATTAATTTGTTTGAAAAGTATCACGAAATCAGAAATGAAGTGAATCCAGATTTTCAACAATTTTTGGTTGATGAGCCAGAAGTTTGGAAGTTAGACTATCCAGTTTTATCTTATCCAGAAAAAGTAAAATCATTAAACTTGAAAAAAACGCCAGAAATAGAAGGTGTTTTGAAAGGAATAAAAGGTCAATACTTGATTTTTGAAGACAATACCGTTTTCAATGTTCGAGGTCACGAAGGTTTTTATGTGAATTTTAAAGTGTAAAATTTATTTTACAATAAAATATATTCAAAAGTCGATTTTGTAACAGAATCGACTTTTTTTGTTTCTATCTATTTGATTTCAATAAAAATACTTGTTTTTTATCTTATTTATTTTTACATTAGTTATAATCAATTAACACAAAAAATAGGAATTATGAAAGCAAGTGCATTACTTATGGTTGGTGGTATTTTGGCTTTAACAGCATGTAATAAAAAATCAGATTTGCCAGATTATAAGGTGAAAGAAGCAGTTTTAGATGTTTACAAATACAGAGCAGATAAGCCAGATTCACTTTTTTCGAAAGTAGAAGGCGTAAATGTGGATGATTTGAATGCGGTGGTTAAACAATATGGGCCAGTTGATGTCTACAACTTTGAGAAAATGACGCCTCTTGAAGATGGTGACAAAACAGTTTACGAAGCAGTTTATAAAGTATCTTTTAAAGGAGCAGAAGGTACAGAAACTTTTAAAGTACGAAAAATTGATAAACTAGACGGAATTGTTGTTGGCTATGCAAGTGATGTAAAACCTGTTGCTGAACCAAATGATTCATTGGCTGTAAAAAAGGATTCGGTGAAATAAATATAAAAAAAGAATAAATACGTAATGATTTATTGAAAAAGTTTGTATATTCGTTATCAATAATGAAACAAAACGGATTAGATACAATCATTTCAATTACGACGACTTCTAGTGTTCACACTTAGAGGAGTTTTGTTATGTATTTAATTCTAAAAAAATAATGCAAAAGCATCTTCTCAAAAGGAAGATGCTTTTTTTATGATCAAAATTTAAATTATGAAAGTTTTAAAATTCGGAGGAACATCAGTCGGATCGGTAGAAGGTATTCGCGCGGTCGTAGAAATTGTTAAACAGGAAAAGCAACAAAATAACTCGATTATTTTGGTTGTGTCTGCTATTTCTGGTTTGACCAATTTATTAACCAAAATGTCTGAAGAAGCTTCATCAGGAAATTTTGATGAAAATGATTTAAAACTTTTTCAAGACAAACATTTCGAAATTGTAAAAGCTTTAATCGATGTGCCGAATCAAAATCCGATTTTAACAAAATTAAAATTGTTGATGAATGAGTTGGAAGCATTATTAGAAGGGGTGGAAATTCTGAAAGAATTAAGCCCTCAAACAAAAGATTTGATTTTGAGTTTCGGCGAAAGATGTAGTGCTTTATTAATAGCAAAAGTAATGCAAGAGCATGTTGGAAATTCATTGGCGATTAATGCATCAGATTATATTTTGACTGATCATAATTTTGGTCAAGCGAATGTTATCGAGGAAAAATCGTTTCAGAATATTCAACAATTAGCAAAAGATTATTCGGA
The DNA here is from genome assembly GCF_002472765.1 of Empedobacter sp. UBA7252. NCBI lineage: Bacteria > Pseudomonadati > Bacteroidota > Flavobacteriia > Flavobacteriales > Weeksellaceae > Empedobacter > Empedobacter sp. UBA7252. The sequence continues at coordinate 116,851 of NZ_DKSQ01000001.1, read as the reverse complement.
TAAATTATTAGTTGTAACAGGGTTTATTGCTGCTAATGAAGAAGGACGAGTGACAACTTTGGGAAGAGGAGGTTCTGATTACACTGCGGCTTTGATTGGTGCGGCTTTACATGCAGAACAAATTGAAATTTGGACAGATGTAAATGGAATGATGACGGCGGATCCTCGTTTTGTGAACAAAGCTTTTTCGTTAGAAAATTTATCGTATACAGAAGCGATGGAATTGTCGTATTTCGGTGCGAAAGTGATTTATCCGCCAACAATGGCTCCAGCTTTTAAACTTCGAATTCCGATTTTAATTAAAAACACATTTCAACCGGATTTTGAGGGAACAAAAATTCAGTTCGATTCGCAACCAACAGATTATCCAATTAAAGGAATTTCGTCGATCAAAGATATTGCATTAGTCAATATAAAAGGAAGCGGCTTGGTTGGCAAATTGGGCTTTAGTGGAAAACTTTTTTCACTTTTAGCGCAACATCATATCAACATTGTGTTGATTACGCAATCTTCGTCAGAGCATAGTATCACGCTTGCCATTCATCATAATGAAGTCGAAAAAGCAAAGCAATTAATTGAAGAAGAGTTTTGTTTGGAAATTGCAGTAAAATGGTTGGAACCAATTGAAATTGAAGAAAATCTCGGAATTATTGCAATTGTTGGAGAAAACATGAAGAAAATGGTTGGTGTTTCGGGCAAGTTATTTTATGCATTAGGACGAAATGGAATCAATGTCAGAGCGATTGCGCAAGGTTCTTCGGAGTATAATATTTCGGTTGTGATTAACGAAAATGATTTGTCAAAAGCTTTAAATGCGGTACATGATGCGTTTTTTAATCATTTGAAAAAAACAATTCATGTTTTCAATGTTGGAGTAGGAAATATTGGGTCGACATTTTTAAATCAATTAGAAAAACAGAAAGATTTTTTAGCAAAAAATAATGATATCGAAATAAAATTGGTTGGATTATCAAATTCAAAAAAAATGATGTTTGATGAAAACGGAATTAATTTATCGAATTGGAAAAATGAATTAGAAAATTCTTCTTCTCCAGCTGATTTGAATGAATTTATCCAAAAAATGAAACAGTATAATTTACCAAATTGTGTTTTTGTAGATAATACTGCGAGTTCTGATTTGCCAAATTATTACAAACAAATTTTTGAAAGCAGTATTTCGGTTGTAACATGTAATAAAATTGCGAATTCATCTTCTTATCAAGAGTATAAAAAATTGAAAGAAACTGCTCGAAAATATGGCATTGATTTCCTTTATGAAACGAATGTTGGAGCAGGTTTACCAATTATTAGCGTGTTGAAAGATTTAAGAATGAGTGGAGATCAAATCTTAAAAATTGAAGCAATTTTATCAGGAACAATTTCGTATATATTTAATCATTTTAAAGGTGAAAATACATTTGCCGAAATTGTAAAAAAAGCGCAAGAATTAGGTTATACAGAACCAGATCCTCGCGATGATTTGAGTGGAATAGATTTTATGCGAAAAATGTTGATTCTTGCTCGTGACAATGGTTACGAAATTGAAGCGGGAGATGTAAAAATCGATTCTATTTTGCCTAAATCTTGTTTAGAAGCTGCAACTGTAGAAGATTTTTATCAAGAATTAGTCAACGAAAATGATTATTTCGAAAAGATAAAACATCAAGCAGATGAGGAGCAGAAAGTGATTCGTTACATCGGGATTTTAGAAGATGGAAAAATATCAATTTCGTTAGAATTGGTGGATAATCAACATCCGTTTTATGCCTTGTCTGGAAGCGATAATATTATTTCTTTTACAACAGCGCGTTACAAGGAACGTCCTTTGGTTGTGAAAGGACCTGGAGCTGGTGCAGAAGTTACAGCAGCTGGCGTTTTTGCAGATTTAGTTAATATAAGTTCAATACGATAAAAGATGAATCAAATAATCGAAAATAAATATAAGCTTGATCAAGCGAAGTTTTTAGATAAAGTACATGTTTTTGCTCCTGCAACAGTTGCCAATATGATCTGTGGATATGATATTTTGGGCTTTGCGGTGGATTATCCAGGTGATGAGGTAATCATGAAAAAGACAGAAAAGTTAGGAATCGAAATTCTGACAATTACAGGTGACGAGGGTAAATTGCCTTTGGATGCGATGAAAAATACAGTTTCTCATTCGGCATGGAAATTATTTTGTGATTTAGGTCTACAAGATTCTTTTGGATTATCGATAGAATTACACAAAAAAATGCCAATTGGAAGTGGTTTAGGTTCAAGCGCGGCGAGCACAGTTTCTGGACTTTTTGCATTGAATGAATTATTAGGAAAACCACTTTCTAAAAATGAGCTTTTGCCTTATTGTATGGAAGGCGAACGATTGGCTTGTGGCGCTGCTCATGCGGATAATGTTGCGCCATCGTTGTTTGGAGGAATTACGTTGATTCCTTCTTATGAGCCGATTTTGGTGCGTTCTTTACCTGTTCCTGAAAATTTATATGTCACACTGATTTACTCAAAAGTAGAAGTGCCAACAAAGGATGCGCGCAAATTAATTAAAGATAAAGTGCAATTGAGTAAAGCAATAAAGCAATGGGGAAATATTGCAAGTTTGGTTGCAGCGCTTTATGAGAATGATTACGAAGAAATTGGTCGTTCGATGCAAGATGATATTGTCGAACCAAATCGTTCTTTATTGATTCCATATTTTAATGAAATGAAAAGTATTTCGCTCGAAAATAATGCATTAACATTCGGTATTTCTGGTTCTGGACCAACAGTTATGGCGTTATCTAAAAGTAAATTGGGTGCAGAAAATATCGAACAAAAACTAAATGATTTTTTGACGATAAAAGAAATTGAACATTTATCATTTGTCTCTAAAATTAATCAACAAGGACCTTACATAAAACACTAAAAATGAAATTATATAGTACAAATAATCATAATAACAGAGTCGATTTTAAACAAGCGGTTTTCCAATCTTTGCCAGAAGATAAAGGATTGTATATGCCTTTGTCGTTGGAAAAATTAGATGAAAATTGGTTGAATTCTATTGAAAATTATTCATTTCAAGAGATTGCGAAAAAGGTGACAAATCACTTATTAAAAGATGATTTTTCTGAAGAAACGATTAATAATTTAATTGATGATGTAATTAATTTTCCTGCGCCTTTGGTGTTTTTAGAAGATGATTTAGCTATTTTGGAATTATTTCACGGACCTTCTTTTGCTTTTAAAGATTTTGGAGCAAGATTTATGAGTCGCGTGATGGCACATTATTCAAAAAAAGATAATCAATTGTTAGATGTTTTGGTCGCAACTTCTGGCGATACAGGAGGCGCTGTAGCACTTGGCTTTCTGGGAGTAGAAGGAACGAGAGTAACGATTTTGTATCCAAAAGGAAAAGTGTCGCTGATACAAGAATTGCAATTAACGGCGAATGGAAAAAATATTCGTGCCATAGAAATCGACGGAACTTTTGATGATTGTCAAGCATTGGTCAAGCGAGCTTTTTTAGACAAAGATTTAATGAAAAATCTAAACTTAACCTCAGCAAATTCAATTAATATTGCTCGCTTAATTCCGCAATCTTTCTATTATTTCGAGGCATTTGCCCAAGCAAAAAGAAAAGGTTTTGAGAAAGTTTCTTTTGTTGTTCCGAGTGGAAATTTCGGGAATATTACAGCAGGTATTTTGGCTTCAAAATTAGGATTGGAAGTAGAACAATTTGTTGCGGCTACAAATGCGAATGATACTGTTCCATTATTTTTAAAAACCGAAAATTATCTACCCAAACCTTCTGTACAAACGTTTTCGAATGCGATGGATGTTGGAAATCCGAGCAATTGGGTTCGTGTGATGGAATTTTTCGAGCAAGATATGGAGCAATTAAAATCAAAAATGGTTTCAAAAGCTTTTTCAGATATTGAAACGACAAATGCAATTGTTAAAATTAATCAAGAATATGATTACATTGCTTGTCCGCATACGTCGATTGCGTGGTTGGCAGCGAAGGAATACCAAGCGAAAAAGCAAGATGAAAAAGAGTTAGTGGTATTTTTATCGACAGCGCATCCGTGTAAATTTCCTGAAGTTTTTCCGAAAGAAATACGAGATAAAATTGTCTATCCAAAAGAAGTCGAAGAATTGAAATCGAAACAATCGAATAAAGTTAAAATGAACAATAATTTTGATGAGTTAAAAAATTGGTTGTTGAATAATTAATAAATTAAAAAGCAAAGTTTCTAACTAAATAGAAGCTTTGCTTTTTTTGAATAGTATATTAATGATGGAAAAATTATCCAATCATTAACGAAAAGAGTGTGTTGTCTGTGTTAAGATATTGATAGTCGAAATGATGATTTTCTAATCTAAAAATTAAACCATCTAAATCTTCTTTTTTGTCTAATTCAATGCCAACTACTGCTGGACCTGTTTCTTTGTTATTTTTTTGCGTGTATTGGAAATAGGTGATGTCATCATTTTCACCCAAAACTTCGTTCACTAATTCTTTTAAAGCGCCAGCACGTTGAGGAAAATTGATAATGAAATAATGTTTCAAACCTTCATATTGCAAACTTCTTTCTTTTATTTCTTCCATTCGCGTAATGTCGTTGTTGCTTCCACTAAGCACGCAAACCACATTTTTTCCTTTGATTTCTTCCTTGAAAAAATCTAAAGCCGAAACACTCAAAGCGCCTGCTGGTTCTACAACAATTGCGTCTTCATTGTACAAACGCAAAATGCTCGAACAAACTTTTCCTTCTGGAACAGCACAAGTTGTTTCTAAACCTTCTGCACAGATTTTGTAGGTTTTTTCACCTGCTTTTTTTACAGCTGCGCCATCTACAAAAGGGTCAATCTTCGCTAATGCAACAGATTGTTTTTGTTTGATAGCTTCTGCCATACTTGCTGCGCCACTCGGTTCTACGCCAATAATTTTGGTGTTTGGACTAAGTGTTTTCATCACAGAAATAACGCCAGATGCTAAACCTCCACCGCCAATTGGCACGAAAATATAATCGATTGGTTGATTGCATTGATTCAAAATTTCTAAAGCAACAGTTCCTTGTCCTGCGATTACTTTTTCGTCATCAAAAGGATGAATAAATGTAATATTTCCTTCTTGGGATAATTGATGTGCAAAAGCCGATGCATCATCAAATGTATCACCATGTAAAATGATTTCGATTTGATCTTTCCCAAACCATTTTACTTGTTTTATTTTTTGTTGAGGTGTCGTCGTTGGCATCACAATTTTACCTTTGATATTTAATTGTTGACACGAATACGCCACACCTTGTGCGTGATTTCCTGCACTTGCGCAGATTACACCATTATTTTTTTCTTGTTCTGATAACTGAACGATTTTATTATAAGCACCACGTAATTTGTATGAACGGACGACTTGTAAATCTTCTCGTTTTAGATAGACATTCGCATCAAATTGACGACTTAAATTTTCATTGAAATCGAAAGGAGTGTTTTTGGCAACTCCTTTCAAATTCATTTGTGCTAAGTTTACTTCGTCAAGCGAAACGCCTAAGGTCTCAGTTTTCTCACTTCTAAGTCCCTTTGTCATAATTCACTATTTTCTTAGTTATTTTAATATTTGATTATGCCGTTTTTATGGTTTTCATAGCAGTCATTGCTTTACGAAGTTTTTTTCCCACAGTTTCGACAGGATGATTACGTAAAACATCATTTATGTGTACCAATGTCGCATTGTCAACAGCATTGTCTTTTCCTTCGTTGTAATTTTTTCCGACAACGTCTACGTTTACTTTTGTCATAAAATCTTTTAACAAAGGTTTACAAGCCTGATCGAAAAGATAACAACCATATTCTGCTGTATCAGAAATTACACGATTCATTTCGAATAATTTTTTACGAGCAATTGTATTTGCAATCAATGGTGTTTCGTGTAATGATTCGTAGTAAGCAGATTCAGGTTTAATACCTGCTTCCACCATAGTTTCGAAAGCTAATTCAACTCCAGCACGAACAAAAGCAACCATTAAAGTGTAATGATCAAAATATTCTTGTTCAGTAATATTTGCATCTCCAGCGGGTGTTTTTTCAAAAGCAGTTTCTTCAGTTTCAGCTCTCCATTTTAATAAGTTTTTATCATCATTCGCCCAATCTTCCATCATTGTTTTACTAAACTCACCAGAAATAATGTCGTCTTGATGTTTTTGGAATAATGGACGCATAATATCTTTTAATTCCTCTGATAGTTCAAAAGCTTTAATTTTAGCAGGATTACTTAATCTATCCATCATACCGCTAACTCCACCATGTTTTAAGGCTTCTGTAATTACTTCCACACCATATTGAACTAATTTTGAAGCATAACCAGCATCAATTCCGTTTTCAATCATTTTTTCGAAAGAAAGAATAGAACCTGTTTGTAAAAGACCACATAAAATGGTTTGCTCTCCCATCAAATCTGATTTTACTTCCGCAACAAATGATGATCTTAAAACTCCCGCTCTGTGACCACCAGTTCCTGCACAATATGCTTTTGCTTGATCAAAACCTTTTCCTTCGGGATCATTTTCTGGGTGAACGGCAATTAATGTAGGAACTCCGAATCCTCTTAAATATTCTGCACGAACTTCCGAACCTGGACATTTTGGTGCAACCATTATTACTGTAATATCTTTACGAATTTGCACACCTTCTTCTACGATATTGAATCCATGAGAATATAAAAGTGTAGCACCTTGTTTAATAAGTGGTTGAACAGTATTGATAACTTGCGTATGTTGTTTATCCGGCGTTAAATTCGCAACAACATCAGCATTTGGGATTAATTCCTCGAAAGTTCCTACTGTAAAATTATGACTTGTTGCATTTTTCCAAGAATCTCTTTGTTGTTCAATCGCTTCTTTGCGTAACGCGTATGAAACATCTAAACCGCTGTCTCGTAGATTTAATCCTTGGTTTAACCCTTGCGCACCGCAGCCTACAATCACAATTTTTTTGTCTTTTAATGCGTCTGTACCTTTTGCGAATTCTGAGTTATTTAGAAATTCTGCTTGTCCTAGTTGATATAATTGACCTCTTAATGATAGTGAATTAAAGTAATTAGTCATTTTTGATTTTTTAATAAAATTATTTGTTGAATTATTCGTCTTTACATTGTGAAAACTGAGGTTCCTTCGTTTAGGAATTCATTTTCGATTACTTCTTTTGATGGCTCGTCTTTTTCGAATTGTAATAATTTTTCATGGAAACCAGCACTTGCTTTTATAATGGCTATTCTAGCTCCACGAACAAATTCTATTAAGCCATATTTAGTCAGCTCTTGTGTTAGATTATCAATTTCCTCACGATGACCAGCTGTTTCAAAAACTGTATAATCATTGCGAATCACAACTGTATTCGCGCCATATTGACGTAATAAACGTTCAACGTATGCCTTTTCAGCAATAATGTTAGTGGGTACTTTGTATAAAGCTTGTTCTTGCCAGATTAATTCATCATTATTATTGAAATAAGCTTTAAGAACATCGATTTGTTTTTCAATTTGCATGCAAAGTTTTCGAACGACTTCTTCAGATTCTTCAATTACAATTGTAAATCGGTGTACATTTTCTATTTCTGATGGAGAAGTGCTTAAACTTTCAATATTAATTTTTCGTCGAGTAAAAATTCCTGCAACTCTTCCCAAAATTCCTATGGAATTTTCTGTATATAGCGTAATTGTATATTCTCGTTTTGAGTCCATAATCATTTATTTTAATCTAATTTCAGAAACACTTGTACCTTGTTCTACCATAGGAAATACATTGTTTTCTTTTCCTACCATTACCTCTAAAAGATAAGAACCATCATGTTCTAACATTTCTTTTAATGCATTTTTCAAGTCGTTTCTTACTTCTATTTTTTGACCTTCTATTTGATAAGCTTTTGCAAGCGCAACAAAATCTGGACTTGTAATATCTACGAATGAATAGCGTTTGTCGTTGAATAATTCTTGCCATTGACGAACCATTCCAAGGAAGCTATTGTTTAGGATTAACATCTTTACTTTTGCTCCAAATTGCATAATAGTTCCCATTTCTTGTAAAGTCATTTGGAAACCACCATCACCACAAACCATAACAATATCTTTTTCTGGTGCTCCATACCACGCTCCAATTGCAGCAGGTAAACCAAATCCCATTGTTCCTAATCCTCCTGATGTAACCAAAAGCTTAGAATCTTTGAATTTCGCATAACGACAAGCCGACATTTGATGTTGCCCAACATCTGTAACAATTACGGCTTCTCCGTTTGTTAACTCATTTAATGTGTTGATAACTTCAGCCATAGACATTACATCAGTTGTTGGATAGAATTCTTTATCAATAACTTCTGTACGTTCTTCTTTTTCGAGATCTCTAAATTCTTTTAACCAATCGGTATGTTCATTTTGATTAATCAAATTAGTTAATAACGGAAGTGTTTTCTTGCAATCTCCCCAAACAGGAACAGCAACTTTTACATTTTTACCAATCTCTGCTGGGTCAATATCAAGATGGATCACTTTCGCTTGTTTTGCATATTTGTCTAAGCGTCCAGTTACGCGGTCATCAAACCTCATTCCTATGGCAATTAATACATCGCAATCATTTGTTTTTACATTCGGCGCATAATTTCCATGCATTCCTAATAAACCAACATATTGTGGGTGATCGGTATCCAAAGAACTTAATCCCATTAAAGTTGTAGCCACTGGAATTCCCGATTTTTCTAAGAAATCTTTTAACTCTTGTTCTGCTTTTCCAAGTAGAATTCCTTGACCAATAATTGCAAATGGTTTTTTTGCTTGATTTATAAGTTCTGCAGCAGCCTTTATATATTCAGTTCTTATTTCTGGATCTGGTCTATAACTACGAACATGTGTGCATTTTTCATATTTTTTCTTTTCGATAAGTTGTATTTGAGCATTTTTTGTAATGTCAATCAACACAGGTCCCGGTCTTCCCGAGTGAGCAATATGAAATGCTTTTGCTAATACATGATTTATTTCTTCTGCATCAGTAATTTGATAATTCCATTTCGTGATAGGATTAGTAATATTGATAACGTCAGTTTCTTGAAAAGCATCCGTTCCTAAAAGAGAAGCGAAAACTTGCCCTGTGATACATACAATAGGATTGCTATCAATCATGGCATCTGCAATTCCAGTGACTAAATTCGTTGCGCCTGGACCACTCGTGGCAAAAGCTACACCTACTTTTCCTGAAGTTCTTGCATAACCTTGCGCAGCGTGAATGCCTCCTTGTTCATGACGAACTAAAATGTGTTCTAATTTATCTTTGTAATCATACAAAGCATCATATATAGGCATAATTGCGCCACCAGGATATCCAAAAACTGTTGTAACTCCTTCGGACAATAAAGCGTTAATAATCGCTTGTGAACCTGAAATTTGAGTTGGTTTATTGGTCAGTAAGACATCCTTCTGAAGCGTTTCCGACTTGCTTTGCGTATTTGTATAAGACTCCATTTTTTACTTTTAATGCGGGTTGTTTCCAGTTATTTTTTCGATTTTCTAATGTTTTTTCATCAATCAAAAGGTTTAATTCATTTTTGTTGATGTCAATTTCGATGAGATCATTATTCTCGACTAATGCGATTGGACCTCCTTCAAAAGCTTCTGGTGTTATGTGACCGACGACAAATCCGTGCGTTCCGCCACTAAATCGTCCGTCTGTAATCAAAGCGACTTTATCTCCTAATCCAGCTCCAATAATGGCAGAGGTTGGTTTCAACATTTCTGGCATTCCAGGACCTCCTTTTGGACCTTCATTTCGAATGACGATAACGCTTCCAGCTTTGATTTGTAAATCTTCAATTGCTTTTAAAACTTCAACTTCGCTATTAAAAACTTGAGCTTTTCCTTTGAAATAGAAACCCTCTTTTCCAGATATTTTTGACACTGATCCACCTGGAGCAAGGTTTCCGTAAAGCATTTGTAAGTGTCCAGTTTCTTTTACAGGGTTAGATAATGGACGAATAATATTTTGTTTAGAGAAATCTAAATCAGGAACCGATGCTAAATTTTCGGCTAATGTTTTTCCAGTAACCGTTAAACAACTTCCATCGATTAAATCTTCTTGTAACATATACTTTAAAACAGCAGGAACTCCACCAACTTTACTCAAATGTTCCATCAAGTATTTTCCACTAGGTTTTAAGTCTGCTATTACTGATGTTTTATCGTTAATTGCTTGTATATCGTCTAATGATAATTTGATATTCATAGTCGCTGCAATTGCTAATAAGTGCAAAACAGCATTTGTGCTTCCGCCTAAAACAACAATTGTTTTGATTGCATTTTCTAAAGAATTCTTCGTGATGATATCACTTGGTTTAATATCTTTTTCTAATAAAATTCTTAGATAATGTGCCGCAGTTGTACATTCGTTTTTCTTTTCTTGACTAAGAGCAGGGTAAGACGAAGAATAAGGTAAACTCATTCCCATTGCTTCAATCGCCGCTGCCATTGTGTTTGCTGTATACATTCCGCCACAAGCACCTGGACCAGGACAAGCATTCTGAATGATTCCACAAAAATCTTTGTCATCAAGATTTCCGTTTAATTTTTTTCCTAATGCTTCGAAAGCAGAAACAATGTTTAATTCCTCTTCTTTGTAATGTCCCGGAGCAATTGTTCCACCATAAATCATGATCGAAGGACGGTTTAAACGTCCCATTGCCATAATCGATCCTGGCATGTTTTTATCACAACCAGGAATAGTAATTACGCCATCGTAAAAGTGTCCTGCACAAACAGTTTCGATAGAATCTGCAATGATTTCTCTACTTACTAAAGAGTAGCGCATTCCTGAAGTTCCGTTGGTAATTCCATCGCTAATTCCGATAGTGTTGAACTTCAATCCGATTAGGTTTTCGGCTTTCATTCCATCTTGTACCAACTGTGCAAATTGATTTAGGTGCATATTGCAAGTATTTCCATCGTACCCCATGCTTGCAATTCCGATTAATGGTTTTTTAAGGTCTTCGTTTGTTAAGCCAATCCCATGTAACATCGCTTGTGACGCGGGTAAAGTGTCATCTTGCGTAACGGTTCGACTATGTTTGTTTAGTGCTTTGTTGTTGTTTTTCATCACTATTTATTTGACATTGTTTGTATTAAAAACATAAAAAAAAGCCACCCTGAATAAAGGTGGCTCATAAAAAATCGTTCAAAAAATTTGTCATAAAACCACCTTTCCTAATCGTAAGACCAAGACTAAAATAATAATGATAATAATGACGAAATTGTTTTGCATAATATTGTTTAATTAATTTTTCTCCATAAAAAAAGCCACCTCGTTAAGAAGTGGCTTTAATTGTTATTTTGTACGTACACAACTAATTACCACTCCCTGGGATAAGAATGACTAAAATAATCAAGTTGATAATGTTGTGAACTAATTTCATTTTCTTTTTTTGATAAGCCAAAGCTAGAATTAATTTTTTTAACTTAGCTCAACTTTTTTTATAAATTTTCCGAAAAATTTTCATTAATTGAAAATTCGCATTTTAACATTGCTTTTTTTAAAGATTGTTTAAAAATAAGTTTATAAAATTTTATATTTGCAAAACTTTGGAACAGAAAACTATTCACAACGTTTTTAGCTTATACGATTCTTCAGATTTCGTACAGAAGCTTATTGTCAATTTTAAAAATAATCCACAGCATAAAGTCAATATCAAAGGTTTTTTAGGTTCAGGATTGAGCATTATAACTGGTCATTTATATGATCGTGTTGCGCGTCCTACGATTCTAATTTTTGATGATAAAGAAGAAGCGGCTTATGTGTTAAATGATTTGGAAACTTTGTTTGATAAAGAACAAATTCTATTTTTTCCGTCTTCTTATAAGCGTCCTTACGAAATTGAGGAAGTAAATAATGCAAATGTTGTTATTAGAACAGAGGTTTTAAATGTATTATCGCATTCGAAACGCCCAAAAATTGTGGTGACATATGCGGAAGCCTTGTCTGAAAAAGTAGTGACAAAAAAAGCGCTTTCTACGAATACACTTAAAGTGAAGGTTGGAAATGATTTAGGAATTGATTTCTTAACGGAGGTTTTATCTTCTTATAATTTTCATCGTGTTGATTTTGTTTCTGAACCGGGAGAATTCTCGATTCGTGGTGGAATTATAGATGTTTTTTCGTTTTCGAATGAGCATCCTTATCGAATTTCGTTGTTTGGTGATGAGGTGGAAACCATCAGAACGTTTGATATCGAGAATCAATTGTCCATTGCAACGACAAAAGAAATTACGATTATTCCAAATCTTGAGAGTAAATCGATTAACGAAAAACGAGAAAGTTTCTTAGAATATATTTCGAAAGATAGTTTAGTTATCGCGAAAAATATTTCTGTTTTAGCGAAACAAATCACCAAGAATTTTGAACAAGCGGAAGTTGCTTTTTCAGAATTGAAAGGAGAAATTAAACAAGCAGAACCGAATCATTTATTTTTGAATGAGAATGCATTTCTTCAACAAATTTCATCTTATGGAGTTATTGAATGTTCCATGAAATCTTATTTTGAAACAGTTGAAGAAATAGAATCACCATTCAAACCTCAACCAAGTTTTAATAAGCAATTCGAGTTATTAATTGATGATTTGAATGAGCATAAAGCCGAAGGTTTCAAAAATGCACTGATTTGTTCCAATGAAAATCAAATCAAACGTTTCGAAGAAATTTTTGATGATATCGGAAAAGAAGTTTCATATATTCCCGTTTTGGGATCTATTTATCAAGGTTTTATTGACGAAGAAATCAAATTAACGTGTTATACAGATCACCAGATTTTTGGTCGATATCATAAATTCAATCTTCGAAATTCATTTTCCAAAAAAGAAGCGATTACGCTAAAGGAAATCAATTCGTTGCAAGTTGGAGATTTTGTGACGCATATAGATTATGGGATCGGAAAATTTGCAGGTTTGGTACGATTGAATAATAATGGCGTAACGCAAGAATCAATCAAATTGATTTATCAAAATAATGATATTCTGTATGTTAATATTCATTCGTTGCATAAAATTGCAAAGTTTAGAGGAAAAGATGGCGCTGAGCCAAAAATTTCAAAACTTGGATCTCCAGCTTGGAAAAATTTAAAGAATAAAACCAAAGCTAAAGTAAAAGAAATTGCTTTCGATTTGATTAAATTATATGCGAAACGCCGTGCCAGAAAAGGTTTTGCGTATTCGCCTGATACGTATTTGCAAAATGAGTTGGAAGCATCTTTTATTTATGAAGATACGCCCGATCAGTACAAAGCGACGCAAGATGTAAAAACGGATATGGAATCTGAACGCCCAATGGATCGTTTGGTTTGTGGAGATGTTGGTTTCGGGAAAACAGAGGTTGCGATTCGTGCGGCGATGAAAGCAGCTGTTGATGGAAAACAAGTTGCTGTTTTAGTGCCAACAACGATTTTAGCTTTTCAACATTTCAAGACATTTTCAGAGCGTTTACGAGATTTGCCTGTGAAAGTTGCTTATCTCAATCGATTTGTAACAGGAGCAAAGAAAAAAGCTGTTTTAGATGGTTTAAAATCTGGTCAAGTTGATATTGTGATAGGAACGCATCAATTGGTTAATCCAAAAATTGAATACAAAGATTTGGGATTATTAATTGTGGATGAGGAACACAAATTTGGTGTTGGTGTAAAAGATAAATTGAAAACACTTCGCGAAAATATTGATACATTAACCTTGACTGCGACGCCAATTCCGCGTACACTTCAATTCTCGTTGATGGCTGCGCGTGATTTATCGGTTATCAAAACTCCTCCACCAAATAGACAACCTGTCGATACGCAATTGGTTGGTTTTAATGAAGAGATTTTCCGTGATGCGATTATGTATGAAATGCAACGTGGTGGACAAGTTTATATCATTCACAATCGTGTGCAATCGTTAAAAGATATTGCTGGAATGGTACAACGATTAGTTCCTGATGCGAGTGTGGCGATTGGTCATGGACAAATGGATGGGAAAGAATTAGAAGCCGTTTTACTCGATTTTATTGATGGTCGATATGATGTTTTTGTGTCAACAACTATTATCGAATCTGGTTTAGATGTTCCGAATGCGAATACGATTTTAATTAATGATGCGCAGAATTTCGGTTTGGCAGATTTGCATCAAATGCGTGGACGTGTTGGTCGTAGTAACCGCAAAGCGTTTTGTTATTTGGTTGCGCCACCACTTTCGGTTTTAACGGACGAAGCGCGTAAACGTTTGCAAGCAATTGAGCAGTTTTCTGATTTAGGATCAGGATTCAATATTGCGATGAAAGATTTAGAAATTCGTGGAGCTGGAAATCTTTTAGGTGCTGAACAAACAGGATTTATGATGGATATTGGATTCGAAACGTATCAAAAAATCTTGAATGAAGCGATAGAAGAATTGAAAGAAACGGATTTCAAAGATTTGTTCGAAGATCAAAAATCGGAAGAAGTAAAATCGTATGTGTCGGATGTGCAAATTGATTCGGATTTACAAATTATGTTCCCAGACGAATACATTGAAAGTTCGGAAGAGCGTTTATTGCTGTACAAAGAATTAGCTGATGTCGAAACTGAAACATATTTACAAACGTTTAAAAATAATTTGATTGACCGCTTTGGAAAATTACCAATTGAAGCCGAAAATTTATTGGAATCAATTCAACTGAAATGGATCAGTAAAAAATTAGGTTTCGAACGTTTGGTGATGAAAAATGGTGTTTTATTGGCTTATTTTATTAATAAACCACAAAGCGAATTTTATCAGTCAGATGAATTTAGATTAATTTTAAATTACGTTCAAAATAACCCTAAAAACATCAGTTTTAAGGAAAAATCACCCAAAAAAGGAGAAGAGTACCCAACATTGTTAGTACGATTTGAACATATTAAAACTGTGAATGAAGCACTACAAGGTCTACAAAATTTATTAATTCATTAACTTTTTTAAGTTTTAATTAGTAATCTAATAAAATACATAGGGAGAATTGACCAAGTTGTTAGTTCTCCTTTTTTTATTCAATTATCAAACTTCCGATATAAATAAATAATATATAATTTATCATATAAAGAACTACAACTTACTGAAAACTAATTCACATAAATAATATGATATTTTATTATTATTTTTATCGATAAAATATTAGTTGGAAAAATAGTAAAGTAGTTATGGAAACAGCATCAAGTTATATTCCTATTCTCATTCTTTTTGTGATTGCTTTTGCGTTTGTAGCGGGTACTATCGTTGCGACGCATTTTCTTGGGCCATCGAGAAAGACAGACGAAAAATTAGAGAATTTCGAGTCTGGGATTGAGAAAGTTGGAAATGCAAGACAGCCATTTGCAATTAAATACTTCTTAGTAGCCATTTTATTCGTGTTATTCGACGTAGAGGTAATCTTCTTTTACCCATATGCAGCGAATTTTAAAGAGTTAGGTTGGGAAGGTTTTGCAGCAGTTGTAACATTCGTTGGATTATTCTTTGTGATGTACTTGTATGTACGCAAAAAAGGAGCTCTTAATTGGGAAAAATAGAGCGATTAAAATTCTAAAATAATAGTATAATGATTCATAATAAAAGACCAGTAACACACAATACCAATGTGAAGATTGTAGAGTCTCCAGGAGGTTTTGAAGGTGAAGGTTTTATGGCGATGCAACTATCAAAAGTAGTTGGATTAGCGCGTAAAAACTCTATTTGGCCTTTACCATTTGCGACAAGTTGTTGCGGAATCGAGTTTATGGCGACTATGGGTTCGACATACGATTTGGCACGTTTTGGATCTGAGCGTTTGGCTTTTACGCCTCGTCAGTGCGATTTGTTGATGGTAATGGGTACAATTTCTAAAAAAATGGCACCAGTTCTGAAGCAAGTTTACATCCAAATGGCAGAACCTCGTTGGGTGATTGCTGTTGGCGCTTGTGCAAGTTCGGGAGGAATTTTTGATACATATTCGGTCTTACAAGGAATTGATGAAGTAATTCCAGTAGACGTATATGTGCCAGGTTGTCCGCCTCGTCCAGAAGCAATTATCGATGGTGTAATGCGTATTCAGGAGTTGGTAGAGAGCGAAAGTGTTCGTCGCAGAAGTAGCGAAGAATATCAACAACTTTTAGCAAGTTATGGAATTAAATAAGTTGAAATAATGGACAATTCATTTATAAAAGACCGTTTGGTTCAGAAGTTTCAAGAAAATATATACGGATACGAAGAGCATTTCGGTGTATTGACTTTATACGCTAACAAAGATTTCAATCTAAAGATTTTACAATATTTATATGATGATGAGCAATTATCTTTCAAATTTTTGAAGGATTTAACTGCTATTCATTATCCTAATAATGTTGGAGAAGAATTGGTTGTAACCTATTTAGTTTATAATCTATATGAAGGAGTTGAGGTTCGATTAAAATTTGCTTTACCAATCGAAAAACCTTCGATTTTTACCGCAACTAAATTATTCGAAACAGCTAACTGGTTAGAGCGCGAGGCGTATGATTTCTATGGAGTTGATTTTGTAGGACATCCAAATTTAATTCGTGTCATGAATGTTCCAGAAATGGATTATCATCCGTTACGCAAAGAGTTCCCATTAGAGGATCAAACACGTAAAGACAAAGACGACGATATGTTTGGTCGTGGTGGAGATTTTAATTACGGAGGTTTTAATGTAAAAGCAAATTAACCATGGGAAAAGAGAAAACTAAAAAATTAAAGCATCTTGATCTTCCAGATGGTTCGTTAGAAAAAAGCACAATTACCTTAAACTTAGGACCTACGCATCCTGCAACACATGGGGTATTTCAAAATATTTTAGAGATTGATGGTGAAATCATCAAATCTGCGGTTCCTACAGTTGGGTATATTCACCGTGCTTTTGAGAAAATTGCTGAACGCAAACCTTTGTACCAAATTACACCTTTAACAGACCGATTGAACTATTGTTCGGCGCCGTTAAATAACTTAGGTTGGCACATGACAGTTGAGAAATTCGTTGGAATTGAAGTTCCAAAACGTGTTTCTTATTTGCGTGTTATCATTATGGAATTGGCTCGTATGGCAGATCATATTGTATGTAACTCGATTATGGGTGTTGATACAGGAGCATTTACAGGATTCCTTTATATGATGAAATACCGCGAGTTGATTTATGAGATTTACGAAGAAATTTGTGGTTCTCGTTTAACAACAAATATTGGTCGTATCGGTGGTTTCGAACGTGATTTTTCTGAAGTTGCTTGGACAAAAATCCATCGTTTCGTGAGAGAGTTTCCAGATGTCTTAACAGAGTTTGAAAACTTATTTTTACGTAACCGTATTTTTATGGATCGTACGCAAGGAGTAGGAGGAATTTCGGCTGAACGTGCATTAAATTATGGTTTCACAGGACCAAATTTACGTGCGGCTGGTGTAGATTATGATGTTCGTGTAGCGAAACCATATTCTCGTTACGAAGAATTCGAATTCGATATTCCAGTTGGTACAACGGGAGATTGTTACGATAGATTCTTAGTTCGTGGTCAAGAAATGTGGCAAAGTTTAAGTATCATTAAACAAGCAATTGCAAAAATTGATGCATTAGAAGGAGAAGAAGCAACGCAATATCATGCTGATGCTCCAGACTTTTATTTACCACTAAAGAAAGATGTTTACACAAAAATGGAAGCGTTAATCTATCACTTCAAAATTATTATGGGAGAGGTAGATATGCCAAAAGGAGAAATTTATAATTCAATCGAAGCTGCAAATGGTGAGTTGGGTTATTATTTCGTTTCTGATGGTGGACGTTCGCCATACCGTTTACATTTCCGTAGACCTTGTTTCATTTATTATCAAGCTTATCCAGAATTGATTGAAGGATCAATGATTTCAGATGCCATTATCACAATGAGTAGTTTGAATTTGATTGCTGGAGAATTAGATGCTTAATAAAAATTATTAAAAATGGCAATTCAATTTTCAGAAGAAACACAACAAAAAGTAGATAAAATCATTGCACGTTATCCATCGGATAAAAAACAAAGTGCATTGATTCCTTTACTTCATGTCGCACAAGCTGAGTTTGGTGGTTGGTTAGACACTCCTCATTTAGATTATGTTGCAGAAGTATTAGAAATTTTACCAGTAGAAGTTTACGAAGTAGCTTCATTTTATTCGATGTTTAACTTAAATCCTGTAGGGAAATTTGTGTTAGAAGTTTGTCAAACAGGACCTTGTATGTTAAGAGGTTCAGACAAAATTATTGAACACATCAAAACAAAATTAAATATTGAAGCTGGTGGAACTTCGGCAGATGGTTTATTTACATTAAAACCAGCCGAATGTTTAGGAGCATGTGGTTACGCGCCAATGCTACAGTTAGGAAAAACGTATCGTGAGAATTTAACGATCGAGAAAGTAGACGAATTAATCGAGGAATTGAAAAAATTAGCATAATGGGACAAAAATTACTGTTAAAAAATATTGATGTTCCAGGAATTCGTCAGTATCAAGCTTACCGCGAAAACGGTGGTTATGCAAATGCTGAAAAAGCATTTAAAATGACAACTGATGAAATCTTAGAAGAAGTAAAAACTTCTGGTTTAAGAGGTCGTGGTGGTGCAGGTTTCCCAACTGGAATGAAATGGAGCTTTTTGGCAAAGCCAGAAGGTGTTCCAAGACACTTAGTGGTAAATGCAGACGAATCTGAACCAGGAACGTTCAAAGACCGTTTCTTGATGGAATATATTCCTCATTTATTAATTGAAGGAGTTCTGATTTCATCATTCTGTTTAGGTTCTAATACATCATTTATTTATATCCGTGGAGAATATGCGTGGGTTGCAGAAATTTTAGAAGAAGCAATCGACGAAGCAAAAGCTGCTGGTTGGTTAGGTAAAAACATTCAAGGAACAGGTTTCGATTGCGAAATTTATGTTCAACGTGGAGGTGGAGCTTATATCTGTGGTGAGGAAACGGCATTGTTAGAATCGTTAGAGGGTAAACGTGGAAATCCACGTCTTAAACCACCTTTCCCAGCTGTTAAAGGTTTATGGGGAAGACCAACGGTTGTAAATAATGTAGAAACAATTGCTGCAATTGTTCCAATTATTGAAATTGGAGGAGAAGCGTATTCTAAAATTGGAGTTGGACGTTCTACAGGAACAAAATTAATTTCAGCTTGTGGTAATATTAATAAACCAGGCGTTTATGAAATTGATATGACAATTACGGTTGAAGAATTTATTTATTCAGACGAATATTGTGGAGGTATTCCAAACGGAAAACGTCTTAAAGCATGTATTCCTGGAGGAAGTTCTGTGCCAATTGTTCCAGCAAACTTATTGTTAAAAACTGCCGAAGGTAAACCTCGTTACATGAATTACGAAAGTTTATCAGAAGGAGGTTTCCAAACAGGAACAATGATGGGTTCTGGAGGATTTATTGTTTTAGATGAAGATCAAGATGTTGTTTACCATACGTATACATTAGCTCGTTTTTATCGTCACGAATCATGTGGACAATGTTCACCTTGTCGCGAAGGAACAGGTTGGATGGAAAAAATCTTGAAACGAATCGATGAAGGAAAAGGAAAAATGTCTGACATCGAATTGTTATGGGATGTTCAACGTAAAATCGAAGGAAATACAATTTGTCCATTAGGAGATGCAGCGGCTTGGCCAGTAGCAGCGGCAATTCGTCACTTCCGTGATGAGTTTGAATGGCATATTAATAATCCGGAAGAATGTTTGACGCGTAATTTTGGTTTAGCACATTATGCTGATCCAATCGAAATTAAAGAAACCGCAAATTAATACGAAGATGGCAGAAGAAACACCATTATTTAAAGTTACTATCGATAACGAAACGATTGAAGTACCTGCGGGAACAACGATCCTTCAAGCCGCTCGTATGATTGGTAAAGAAGTAGCACCTCCAGCGATGTGTTACTACGGTAAATTAGAAAATACAGGAGGAAACTGTAGAACATGTTTGGTAGAAGTATCAAAAGGTAGTGAAGCAGATCCTCGCCCAATGCCAAAATTGGTTCCGTCTTGTCGTACAACAGTTATGGATGGAATGGTTGTAGGCAATAAAACGTCTGAGCGTACAGTTGAGGCACGTAAAGGTATTGTTGAATTATTATTAATCAACCATCCTTTAGATTGTCCAGTATGTGATCAGGCAGGAGAATGTAAATTACAAGATTTAAGTTACGAACACGGAGCAGAAGCGACGCGTTACGAATTTGATCGTCGTACATTCCCTAAAGAAGATTTAGGTCCAAATATTCAGTTGAACATGAACCGATGCATTTTGTGTTATCGTTGTGTAAAAACTGCGGATCAAATCACAGGTTGTCGTGAGCATGGCGTAATGAATCGTGGAGATCACGCTGAAATTTCAACGCATATCAACAAAAGTTTAGATAACGAATTCATCGGAAATATTATTGATGTTTGTCCAGTAGGAGCATTAACAGATAAAACGTTCCGCTTCAAAAATCGTGTTTGGTTCTTGAAACCAGTTGATGCGCATCGCGATTGTCCGACTTGTTCTGGTAAAGCACAAGTGTGGTTCCGTGGGAATGAAGTTTTCCGTGTAACAGCTCGCAAAGATGAATTTAACGAAGTAAAAGATTGGATTTGTAACACATGTCGTTTCGATAAAAAAGATATCAACGATTGGACGTTAGAAAAACCATCAGAAATTTCTAAAGATTCTGTTGTTCGTCAAGGTCATTACTTTGAGAATAAAGTGGAGCCAAAAGAAACACTTCCGAAAGTAATCAAACGCGATCCAAAGATTTTATTAGATATTCACTCGGTTTCAGAAGTAAATGAACCAAATCGTGATTTATCTAAAATTGATGGACCAGCAACAAGTAAAGATTTTAAAGATTAATCATTCGTAAATAAAATTAACAAAAATGACAGAAGAATTTATTGCTGATGCATTAGAAAAGTTAGCTTTAGTAGGCGTAATGATTGGTTTTGCATTAGTTGTTGCCATGTACTCTACTTGGGCTGAGCGTAAAGTTGCAGCATTCTTACAAGATCGTATCGGACCAAACCGTGCAGGTATTTTTGGTTTATTACAACCACTTGCCGATGGTTTAAAATTATTCTCAAAAGAGGAAATTACACCAAAAGATTCGAATAAATTTTTATTCATCTTAGGTCCATCTTTGGCAATGATTGTAGCTTGTATGACAGGTGCAGTTATTCCATGGTCGACAGCTTTCGAGATTGGAGATCGTGTAGTTGTTCCTCAAATTGCAGATGTTAACATCGGGTTTTTATACATTTTAGGTGTGTTAAGTTTAGGTGTTTATGGAATTATGATTGGTGCTTGGGCATCGAACAACAAATACTCTTTAATGGGAGGTTTGCGTGCAGCTTCGCAGATTATTTCGTACGAATTACCAATGGGAATTGTGTTAATCACAATTTTGATGATGACAGGTTCTCTAAAATTGAGTGATATTGTACATTATCAACAAGAACATGCATGGTTTATCTTATTACAACCATTAGGATTTATCATTTTCTTGGTGTGTTCGTTTGCAGAAACTAACCGTACTCCGTTCGATTTACCAGAAGCAGAAAATGAATTAATTGGAGGTTATCACTCAGAATATTCTTCGATGAAGATGGGATTCTTCTTATTTGCAGAATACATCAACATGTTTATCAGTTCTGTGGTAATTTCTACCATCTATTTTGGTGGATACGATATCCCATTTGTAGACGATGCAACATTAGTAAACTCTATCGGAGTGAATGGAACGGCAATTCTTAATTTCCTTTCATTATTCGGTAAAGCTTGTTTCTTCATCTTCTTCTATATGTGGGTGCGTTGGACAATTCCTCGTTTCAGATATGACCAATTAATGGATTTAGGTTGGAAAAAATTATTGCCTTTAGCATTAATCAATATGTTAATTACAGGCTTAGTGATTTTATTATTAAACAAGTAGAATCATCAAAATCATTAAAAGTATGAAACCAATTACAAATAGAGTAAAACAAGTAGAACGTAAACCCCTTACTTTTTGGGAAAGTATCTATTTGATTTCTATCGCAAAAGGGTTGATGATTACATTGAAGCACTTCTTTTCGAAGAAAGCAACAATTAGTTATCCAGAAAAACAAAGACCGTTTAGTCCTGTATTTAGAGGATTACACGTTTTGAATAGAGACGAAGAAGATCGCGAAAATTGTACGGCTTGTGGACTTTGTGCTTTGGCTTGTCCAGCAGAAGCGATTACAATGGAAGCGGCAGAAAGACTTCCTGGTGAAGAAAACCTTTACCGTGAAGAAAAGTATGCAGCGAAATATGAAATTAACATGTTACGTTGTATTTTCTGTGGATTCTGTGAAGAAGCTTGTCCAAAAGATGCTGTTTATTTATCGCAAACAGTTCCACCAGCAAGTTTCAAACGTCAAAACTTTATCTATTCGAAAGAAGATTTATTAATCCCGAAAAAAGCTACAAATTAATGGAATTACCTATCATTTTATTCTATGTTTTGTCGAGCTTAACGGTGTTAAGTGCGCTACTAATGGTGTTCAGTAAAAATCCTGTACATTCCATTTTATATTTAATCGTAACATTCTTCTGCATCAGCGGACATTATGTATTGCTAAACGCACAGTTTTTGGCAATTGTAAATGTCATTGTCTATGCCGGAGCAATTATGGTATTGTTCTTATTCGTGGTGATGTTGATGAACTTGAATAGTGAAAAGAAATCATTTGGTCGACCAGCAAAAATAGTAGCAGCGAGTTTAATCTCTTTGTTATTTGTTGCCTTGACAATTGGTATTTTCTCACAAAATCAAGCTTCTGCAAACACAGCTGTAGAAATGGGAACAGGTGATTTAGGATTGATTCACAACTTAGGATCATTGTTATATTCAGAATATGTTTTACCATTCGAGTTGAGCAGTATTTTGTTTATTTCTGCAATGATTGGAGCGGTGATGTTATCGAAAAAGGACGAAGAATTATTGGATTAAATATAAAAAGTAAAAGATGTTACCAATCAGTTATTATATTACTTTATCATTAATCCTATTCGGAATAGGAATGGCAGGTGTTATGCTACGTCGTAACGCAATTGTCATTTTTATGTGTATAGAATTGATGTTAAATTCTGTGAATTTGTTGTTAGTAGCGTTCTCAAAAATGCACTATCACGCAAATTCAGTATTAGAAAAAGGAACAGATGCACAACTTTTAGTATTCTTTATTATGGTTGTAGCCGCAGCTGAGGTTGCTGTAGGATTATCAGTAATAATTTTATTGTTCCGAAAAGTATACTCGGTAGATATTAATGTGTTAAATCGTTTAAAAGGTTAAGAATGGAGCAGTATATATGGTTAATTCCTTTGATTCCATTCATAGGATTTTTGATTAACGGTTTAGGACGAAATGTACTTTCAAAAAGCTTAGTTACTTTCATCGGAAGTGGAGCAGTTTTGGCAAGTTTCATTTTATCAATCATGGTTTTTATGTCAGTTCCATCAGGAGCAGATGCACAACCATTAATTTTTAAGGCATTTGATATTATCAATATTCCAACTTTACAAGTTCCGTTTGCATTTCAAATTGATGCATTAACGAGTTTGTTTTTGTTAATTATTACAGGAGTTGGATTTTTAATTCACGTGTACAGCTCGGCTTACATGAGCGAAGACAAAGGATTTGCAAAATTCTTTTCTTACCTAAATTTATTCATCTTCTTCATGTTGATTCTTGTAATGGGAAACAACTTTGTGATGATGTTTATTGGATGGGAAGGGGTTGGACTTTGTTCATTCTTATTAATTGGTTTTTGGTTTACAAATCCAGAATATATCAAAGCAGCAAAGAAAGCTTTCATCATGAACCGTATCGGAGATGTTGGATTCTTATTGGCGATGTTTTGGATTTTCAAAGAATTTGGAACGTTAGAATATGTAAAAGTATTCAGCCAATTAGCAATTGATCCATCTGCATTTACAGGTTTTGTATTGACAGGAATTACATTATTGTTATTTTTAGCAGCAACAGGTAAATCGGCTCAATTACCATTATTCACATGGTTACCAGACGCGATGGCAGGACCAACGCCAGTTTCAGCACTTATTCACGCTGCAACAATGGTAACAGCAGGTATCTTTATGATTACACGTTGTAACGAATTATTTTCGGCAGCACCAATCACATTACAAGTTATTCAGTACGTAGGAATTGCAACAGCTTTTGTTACTGCAACGATTGCAATGCGTCAAAACGATATCAAAAAAGTATTGGCTTATTCTACAGTTTCTCAATTAGGATTAATGTTCGCAGCAATTGGATCTGGAGCGTATATCGCAGCAGTTTTCCACGTAATGACGCATGCATTTTTCAAAGCATTATTATTCTTAGGGGCAGGTTCTGTAATTCACGGAATGCACCACGAGCAAGATATGCGCAAAATGGGAGGTTTGAGCAAATACATGAAAATTACACATATCACTTTCTTGATTGGATGTTTGGCAATAGCTGGTATTCCAGGTTTATCAGGTTTCTTCTCGAAAGACGAAATGTTATTAGGAATGTTTGTTTCTAATCCAGTTGTTTACGGAATCGGATTTATCGTTTCTGTGATGACAGCATTCTATATGTTCCGTTTATATGCAATGACTTTCTTAGGAGATTTAAGAGATAAAGAAGCTCATCCGCATGAAAGTCCAGCTGCAATGACAATTCCATTAATCATCTTAGCAGTTCTTTCTGTTTTTGCAGGTTATATCGGAATTCCAGCGTTGTTTATGCAAGACGGACATAAACTTCAAACTTTCTTAAGTGGAGTTGTATCAATCGGAGAAGCTCATCATGTTTCTCATGCAACAGAATGGATGATGATGGGAGCTTTATTACTTTGTGTACTTGGTGCAATTTATTATGCAATCAAGAAATACACAAACCATGTAGATGGTGAAGCAACAGGAATTGCAAAATTCTTTGAAGACAAATGGTACATCGACGAGTTATATGACAATGCAATTGTAAAACCATTGTTCGAGTTGGGTGATGTCTTGAAAAAATATGTAGAAAAAGCAGGAATTGCAGCTTTTGTTTTAGGAGTTGGAACTGTTTCTGGTCGCGCATCAAAAAATGTACGTCAGCTACAAAACGGAAATGTAGGATTCTATATTATGCTAATGGTTGTAGGAATCGTGGCAGGTATCGCAATCTTTTTTATGGGGTATTTAATTTCAAAATAGGTTAGTAATGCTTTTATCTTTATTTATCATTTTACCATTAATAGTAGGAGTTTTTATGCTATTAATGCAAGGTCAAAAACCACAAAGATGGTTAGGAGCATTCGTTGGTGGAGCGTTGTTGGCGTTGTACTTGTTTATCACTTGCAAAGGTGGAAACAACGAGTTAACGTTTCAAACACAATGGTTCAATTTCAACAGCGTTAAAACTTATTTCGCGTTAAATGCTCAAGGTTTGGGAGGATTAATGATTCTATTAACTAACCTTACTTACTTAGCTCTTTTTGTTTATTTATCAACAACAAAACAAAAATATAGCAATACATTCTATGGATTATTGTTAATCACTTTAGCAGGATTAAACGGAGTTTTCTTAGCAGAAGATTTAATTTTATTCTATTTCTTCTGGGAAGTTGTCTTAATTCCGGTTTATTTCTTAATCGGATTATTTGGAATTGGAAAAGACAAAATTCGCGCAAATATGACATTCTTCTTATACACGATTTTAGGATCGATGTTTATGTTAGGAGGAATTATTTACATCGGATTTTTCTTACAACCAGCATCATTTTTATTAACAGATGTTGTACAAGTTACAGGACCGCATTATTCAACAAACACAGCGTTGGCATTGTTATTCTTAATCGCTTTTGTGATTAAAATTCCAATCTTTCCATTTCATACATGGCAACCAACAATCTATAAAACATCACCAACTCCATTAACAGTTGTACTTTCAGCTTTGATGGCGAAAATGGGATTATTTGCAGTGGTTACTTGGTATTTGGGAATGTTTCCAACGATTTCAGAATTGTTCAAATACATTACTTATTTAGCAATTTTCGGATTAGTTTATGCCTCGTTAATAGCTTTGAGTGCAAAAAATGTGAAGAAAATTATTGCATATAGCTCGATTGCTCACTTAGCTTTAATTTTTGTGTCATTATTTTCTGAATTAGCAAATGGTGTAGCAGGAGCTTATTTCCAAATGTTTTCACATGGTTTAGTTGTTTTAGGATTATGGTTATGTGTAGATATTATGGAAAGAAAATATGATTTGACAGACATCAAATCGATTGGTGGTTTAGCAAAAGTTGATCCAACATTATCTATCTTATTCATGATATTCGGTTTAGCAAACGTAGCATTACCATTGACAAGCTCATTCATCGGAGAGTTTATGATGCTTTCTGCATTATTTACACACAATCCAGTTTTATGTGTAGTAGCTTGTTTAGGTGTTATTTTATCTGCCGTTTATACGTTGAGATTATCAAGCGCATTATTGTTTGGAGAAGTGAAAAACATCAAACAAAAAGATGCTCAAAAAGGAGGTTTTGGACCAATTGCAGTTATTTCTGTAATCGCAATCATCGTGATTATTTTAGGAGTTTATCCAACACCAATTTTTAATTTATTAGCACATTAATCATTTTTGAATAAATAGATATGAATACGATTATTTTATCAGCACTTTCAGGTATTATTTTGATGTTTAGTGGATTCTACATCAAAAATAATCGTGCCTTAAATATACTTTCTGTTGTTCTGTTTTTCGGAATGATTGTAGGAGGAATTTTCGAATTGAAAGGTTGCTCAATGTTCGCAGGAAAATTCGATAATATGATTGGACAATCGCTTTACGGCGTTTCGTTCTTTATCGCATTGGCAGGATTGGCAATTTTTTACTTATTGTTGAACAAAGATTTGTTTGGAAAAGTAGGAAAACACGTGGCAGAATATTATGCCTTAATTTTCTTCTCTTTTACAGGAATCGCAGTTTTAGCACAATTCCACAACTTAGTAATTATGTTCTTAGGAATCGAATTAATGTCAATTCCAATGTACATTATTGCAGGAACAAACAAAGAAAGTCTTAGAAGTACAGAAGCTTCTGTAAAATATTTCTTGATGGGAGCTTTCTCAACAGGAATTTTGATGTTAGGTGTAACATTTTTGTACGGCGCAACAGGAACTTTTATGGTTGATCAATTGGTAAACTATAACAAAGATTTCGAAACAATTTATTACGCAGGATGGTGTTTAATCATCTTCGCATTTTGTTTCAAAGTTTCTGCAGCACCGTTCCACGCATGGACACCAGACGTTTACGACGGAACACCAACTGTGTTTACATCGTTTATGTCGACAATCATCAAAGGAGGATCATTTTTAGGATTTATTTTAGTCCTAAAATCATTCCCAACAAATGTAGAATATGCCGAATATTACCGTTTATTATTCGCGTCAATTATCATTTTGACGTTATTTATCGGAAACTTCGGAGCAGTTTCTCAAAAATCTGTCAAACGTTTGATGGCTTATTCATCAATCGCGCAAGCAGGTTTCATGTTATTTGTTTTGTTCAATATCAATTCAGCTTCTAAAGAGGCTTTGATGTTCTATACGATTGCTTATTCAGTTGCGAACTTCATTATTTTCTATGCGATTGATCAATTCAAAAATCCAAAATTTGAGAGTTTCATTGGTTTAGGAAAAGCAAATCCAGTTTTAGCAGCAGCGATGACAATTTCATTAATTTCATTAGCAGGTATTCCATTAACAGGAGGTTTCTTTGCGAAATTTATGGCGTTGAGTATTGGAGGAACAAACGATAAAAACCTATTTTTGATTGTAATTGCATTGGTTATGGCAGTTTTGAGTATGTATTATTACTTCAAAATCATCAACTACATGTATTTCAAAAAAGGGAAAAACAAATTAAAAACACAAGACGGGTTAACAAATTTCCTTTTAATTATCGGAATGGTAATCTTAATTGTGATGGGAATTTTTCCAGGAATATTATCGTCATTTTTACAAACGCCAATGTGGTAATTGGAGAATGATTATTATATAGTTTTTTATTATTTATTATTTAAAAGCTCGTGTCAAGTACTTGACACGAGCTTTTTTTTATATGGGATTATTTTGCAAAGAGTGTAAACCCTAACTTATCAACAACACATTATTGATAAATAAAGTTAAAACCCATAAAATCATTTCGATAATCAATTTATCTTTAGAGTAAATCTTACGATTCTTCAGATGAAAAGTCAAGCGTTTAACTCAGTCAATTAGTTTCAACAATTAGCAGAAGAAATCAATAAAATGCAACAAGCATTTGCAGAAGGAAACATTAGTTCTTTAGATTTGTACCTAATGGAAGAGGAGGATGTATTGCAATACCTAAAAATTTGCAAAAGTACATTATACAATTACAGAAAGAAAAACCTTTTAAAAGCCTACAATTATTTTGGTCGAAACGTCTACTTAAGACACGAAGTTTACCAAGCAATAATCAATC
The DNA here is from genome assembly GCF_002472765.1 of Empedobacter sp. UBA7252. Taxonomy (NCBI): domain Bacteria; kingdom Pseudomonadati; phylum Bacteroidota; class Flavobacteriia; order Flavobacteriales; family Weeksellaceae; genus Empedobacter; species Empedobacter sp. UBA7252. Next base: position 88,291 of record NZ_DKSQ01000001.1, on the reverse strand, counting down.
AATTACTCAAATAAATCAAGAGGCTTTTAAGCCTCTTTTTATTTATAATAAATTTAATAATACTCAATAAGATCATCATTAAAGATAACAATTAACAACCAATTCTTTTTTTGAATCCTTTTTTAGACAAAAAAAGAGACAGAAGATTTAACCAAAAAGAAAAACTTCCCCGTTTGAAAGAGGTCAGGAGAGTGTAAATCAAATGTAAAACAAAACCACTACAACCACACAAACACCGAACAAACACCGAAGCGCTGCGGTACTTATCAACAGAACAACCACAGCACAACCACAGAAATATACAGACGAATACAAATAAGTACATTTCATTCCAAAGCATTGCAAATCATTCCAAATGTTTCCATTTGTATGCAATAATTGAATTAATACGGATATCCATTACGAACTTCACCATAGAAATTAAAAATCAAGTAAAACATTTAAAACCAAAAAGTATGGGTAAAGTTATTGACAGTATCATTTCAGGTACATCCGGTCGTACAGGTCGAATAGTAGTCGCAAATGTCAACGGTTACGAAATATCACGCATTCGTCCTAAAAAATTATCAAAAGCACCAACTCCAAAACAAGCATTAATCAAAGAACGTTTCAACAAATCAGTCTTATTTCTTGCGAGTTACAAAGAATATGCAAAAGCATTTTTCGGAACAAAAGTAGGATTACGTTCCACATACAATTCTGCAATGAGCAATGTCATGAATGCATTAGTCTGTGATATGGATAATTTACAAATACTACCTAATTATCATCAAATTCAATTTTCAAAAGGAAAAGGAATAGATCTACAACCCTTAGCCATCAGTTCTCCAACTCCGTTAACAATTCAGATCGATTGGGAAAACAACTCCATGGGCTCTAATGGCGAAACAGATTACATGGTGGCATTACTTGCAGAAGACAACGACCTTAATGTAGGAACCCAGTTTTTTCAAACCAATGCAATCCGTGTAGACTTAACATATCAACTAAGTTTATTACCAAGATATCAAGGTAAAGAATTACATATATGGATTGCCTTTGTCAATCCAGAAAACCTATTTGCATCTAATTCTGTTTACGTAGGAAAAATCATAGTAAACTAACATTGACTATGATTCAGAAAAGAGAGAAAAAACCGTTTATATCATAACAAATCACATAAGTTGATGTCCAAGATACAAACGGTTTTTCTTTTTTTATCAAAAGAAAAAACTTCACCAAAGACACAAAAAAAAATCCCTCTCGAGAGGGCATAGAAGAGTGTAAACCCTAACTTATCAAGCTAAATTCATTTCAGCTTCACATTATTTTCTAATCAAATTCCAAATCAAAAAATTGGCATTAAATCGATGACGTTAAGAAAATGATTGAAGAGCAGCGTTAAAAAGATTTTAGCTCGTAGAGTTTTTAAAATCTTTAGCGAAGCGAAAACCATTTTTAGTCCAATCGATTTACAGCCAAGTCTTTTTTGGTTACTTTTTTTGACTGTTCCCCGAAGGGCATATGAATACCAATTAATTAAAATAGATATTCAATGAATAAAAAAAGTAACAGAAGGTTGTTAACTAAATAAAAACAACCAACCCCCAACCTTCACCTTAATCTCAATCTTTTTTGTATTTTTGAAGTTAAAGTTTAATGATTAGTTAGAAATGAGAAAATTCACTTTACTAATCTGCTTATGTTTGGTTCAATTAGCTTTTGCACAACGTAAAGGATATTGGCAACAAAAGGTAGATTATAAAATAGATGTTGATATGAAAGAAAAATCATATCAATACGATGGAAAAATGCAATTGAAATACACCAACAATTCAGGTCAAAGCCTGAATAAAGTTTATTTTCATTTATATTTTAATGCTTTTCAACCAGGAAGTATGATGGATAATCGTTTACAAAACATTTCAGATCCTGATAAAAGAATGGCAACAAATATCGGAACAAAAGAAAATCCTAAATATGTTAGCCGTATTTCTGAATTAAAACCAGATCAAATTGGTTATCAAAAAGTAACATCTCTTAAACAAGATGGTAAAGCCGTTTCATATAAAGTAGACGGAACAATCTTAGAAGTTACATTAGCAAAACCAATTGCAGAAGGACAAACTTCTACTTTCGATATGGTTTGGAATGCACAAGTTCCCGAACAAATTCGTCGTTCTGGACGTAATTCGAAAGATGGTGTAGAATTTTCTATGGCACAATGGTATCCTAAAATGGCAGAATTCGATCCAGAAGGATGGCATTTAGATGAATACATTGGTCGCGAATTTTTTGCGCCTTTTGGTAATTTTGATGTCACAATTAACATCGATAAAGATTATGTAATCGGAGCTTCAGGAGAATTACAAGACCCTAATAGTGTAAAAGGTTATGTAAAAAATCCAACAATCAAAACAAAGAATGGAAAAGTAGCTTGGAATTTCAAAGCTGAAAATATTCACGATTTTGTTTGGGCTGCAGACAAAGAATTTATTGTAGAACATGCAAAATCAAAGCATGGTGTTGAGGTATATTTAGTTTACCAAGACAATGATAAATCTTCTGCATGGAAACAAGCAATGCCTTACGCATTAGGTTTCTTCGATTATAATTCTGAACACTTTGGCGAATATCCTTGGAAAACATATTCAATCATTCAAGGTGGTGACGGTGGTATGGAATATGGTACTGCAACTTTAATTGCTGGAGGAAGTAATTTAAATAGCTTAATCGGAACTATTTTCCACGAAGCAGCTCACTCTTGGTATCAACAATTATTTGGTATCAATGAAACATACAACGAATGGTTCGACGAAGGTTTTACATCATATGTAGAGCAAATGGCGCACCTTAATGTTGTAGATAAATTAAAAGTAATGCCTTCTAATCCAAATCCAGATGCCTACAAAGGATATATTAATTTAGCACTTTCTGGTAAAGAAGAACCTGCAAGTTTATTAGCAGACTATTATAATACAAACTATGCATACTCTTTAGAAGCATATTACAAAGGTCAAGTTTTAGCAATTCAATTAGGATATATTATTGGAAATGATAATTTAAACAAAACATTCCTAGAATTCTATAAACAATGGAAATTCAAACATCCATCAGGGAATGATTTCAAACGTGTAGCAGAAGAAGTTTCTGGAATTAATCTTAAATGGTACTTCAATTTATTCTTGAACACAACACGCAAAATTGATTACGCTGTAGAAGCTGTAAACGGAAACACAATCACAATTGCAAACAAATCAGATTTTGCAATGCCTATCGATTTGTTGGTAGAATATACAGATGGCTCAAAAGAATTATTCTACATTCCTTTACGTGAAATGCGTGGAGAAAAACCAGCAGAAAACTTAGTAGAATACCAAGGTGCAAAAAGAATTATTTTAGAAGATTGGTTCTGGACAAAACCTACCTATGATGTTAAAGTTTCGAAAGAAGTTAAACAAGTTACCATCGATCCAACAAAACGTTTGGCAGATGTAAACGATAAAAATAACGTATTTACAAAATAATGTTATTAGCAGTAAATATTGGAAATACTAATCTTCGTTTCGCAGTTTTCAAAAGTGAAACGGAGATTATTACATGGACAATCAATTCAAAACCTTACCGTACCGAATACGAGTTTTTTGCAAAATTCTCGAACATGTACGAGCCTTTCGGAATTTCGAAAAATGATATTACAGATATTGTGATAGGTTCGGTTGTACCACCACTTACAGCAAGCGTTAAGATTGCATTACAAAAGATTCACAAGTTCAAACCAATGGTTGTAGATCGTAATACGCCATCAGCAATCAAGCATAAGTCAAACCAAATGGGAACAGATTTATATGCGAATGCCGTAGCTGCACATTATCAAAATTATCAAGGCAAAAAAATTGTCATTGATTTTGGAACTGCGTTAACTTTTTTAGGGATTGACGAATCGGCAAATGTCGGTGGAGTAGTGATTGCTCCTGGAATTATAACTGCCTTAAATTCATTGGTAGGAGAAACGGCTCAATTACCAACAGTAGAACTGAAAGCGCCTAAAACTGTTTTAGGATCGGATACAGAATCTTGCATGCAATCAGGAATGGTTTATGGCTTTTTGAGTATGGTCGAAGGAATGATTGATCGTATCAATGCCGAAGAAGGAGAACAATGTTATGTGATTTCGACAGGAGGAGTTGGCGGTGTTTACAAATCGTTGACAGATAAAATTGATATTGATGATCGTTTACACACAATAAAAGGTCTTAAAATATTATACGAATTGAATAAAGATTCGTTTCAGAAATAATTTATTTTTGATAAATATGATTAAAAAGCTCGCTAATTGCGAGCTTTTTTCGTTCTATATCAAATCATTTCTAAAAAATGTTTAATTTTCTGTAACCTTTTTACAAACCTTGAGTCTATTAAGTAAGAAAGCAATTAACACACGTGAAATTATTTGTACTAAATCGAAAAAGTAAAGAAGAAATTTTAGTCGAACGACTAAAAAAGAACGATGCTTTGGCGCAAAAAGAACTCTACGAACAAAACTCCAAAAAGATGCTGAGCGTTTGTAGAAGTTACATCGAAGACATGCATTATGCAGAAGATTGTATGATTAACGGTTTTTGTAAAGTCTTTAATCATATCGAGAAATTTCAAAATAAAGGAAGTTTCGAAGGTTGGATGCGTCGAATTATGGTCAACGAATGTTTAACTTTTTTACGTGCAAATAAAACATTGATTTATGTTGATGATGTAAGAGTTTCTAATTATGATGAAGCAGATGAAGAAGTAGAAGAAACATGGTTAAATTTTAATGTGCAAGACGTGTTAGATCAACTTTCAGAACCTTATAGACTGGTGTTTAATCTTCATATTCTCGAAGATTATTCGCATCAAGAAATTGCAGAAATGCTCAATATTTCGGTATCGACCAGCAAAACGCAATTGTTTCGAGCAAAGGCAAAACTGAAAGAAATTGTTCTAAGTAAAAAGAAAATGACAAATGAAAAACAACGATAAAATATCAAACTATATAAAAAACGATTTAGAAAATCGTGAGCTAAAACCTTCGCACGATGCGTGGGACAGAATTCAGGCTCGTATGGATGTCGCTCCATTACCACAAAAATCAAACTACAAATGGTGGTTGTCTGCTGCGGTTGTGGCGTTATTTACGGTTTCTACATCAATTTATTTATTCTCGAATCAATCGAAAGATGATCAACCAAAAGAATTTGTAAATCATCAGGAACAAAATAATCCGCAACAAATTCAATCAGACTCTAATACAGTTCATTCTTCAGAATCGATTTTAGCGAATAATGAAAAGATTGATTCCTCTAAAAAAGAAGTTGAAATTCAGACACAAGAAGAGAAGAAACCAATTCAACATGGTAAAGTTCAAGTGGCAATAAACGAAGAATCTCAACAAGTTGAAATGGCTTTTCCAACGAAGAAAGAAGCTATTGTAGAGAAGAAAGAAGATTTAAAATCAGAAGCTCAACCAAAGAAAAATATTGCAGCTAACACAACATTAGATTCTGTAAAAGTGAACAAAAAGAATAAGAATTTTGTAGATCCAAATATGTTGTTGTATTCGATCGAAAATAAAGAAAATCTAAAGGAGTCAAACCAATCGCGCGTGGTTTCTATCGGCTTCAAATAAAACATTAATATCCCTAAATTAGCAAGATTATGATAAAAAAACTTATCGTAGCAGGATTATTATGCTTATCAGCTACATCACTATATGCTCAAAAATTTACATTTGATTTGAATGATAAAAATGAAGAAAAAATCAGTCCAATTGTAAAAGATCGCATCAGCGAATTTACGTTAGTGATTCGTCAAATTGTTCAGGAAGAAAAATCTGCAATGGAAAAGAAAATTGCGGCAGTTGACAAAGAATTAACAGAAGGAAAACTGAATGCTTCTGAGGCTACAGCGAAGAAAGAAGCGATTGCGAGCGTGTATTCGGGAACGATAAATGATCGTATTCAGGAGGTAAATTTCAATTTAGATGATATCATCAAACAACAAGTTGCATTTTCGATTATGAACGGCGAAGATCCAATTACGCCAAAAACGAAACAAGATGTGACGAAACGTTACCGAATTGCGAATCAAATTAATGGTTATGCTTCTTTTGGATACATGGCGTTTACAGGAAAAAAAGATGAGGAATTGAACAAACACGAGAAGTTTTCGAGCAACATTACAGTAGGTTTAATGTACGAAAGACAATTATCGTTAACAAGTCCTGTTAACTTTTTGGCAGGAGGATTATTTTCGTGGAGAACGTATCGCATCGACGATGATATGCGCTTTAATCGTGATGAAAATGGAAATGTTGGCTTGGTAAAAAGTGATAAATCGTTAGATAAATCGAAATTGCGTTCGGCCTATTTTATGGTTCCGGTTGGATTTAAATACAACTTTTCGAAAGTCAAAAATATTACCGAAGATTTTGCATATCGTCCGCAAGGAAAACACTATATCGCAGCGTATATGTATGGAGGAACGTTGTTATCATCGAATAATATTTACAAAGGAGATGGTGTTCGCAACAAAGAACGTGGAAATTATAATGTGAATAATTTTATCTACGGAGCTGAAATAACAATTGGTTTAGGATTGATTGATGTTTTTGTGAGAAAGGATTTGAACAATTATTTTAAAGATAATACATTCGATAATCGTAAAATGATTCAGTTTGGCATAAATCTTGGATTATAACAATTATCTCAATCATAGTTTTAGTATTGAAATTTTATAACATAACATTTTTAAAATATAATGAACCTCAGATTTATCTGAGGTTTTTTATTTGTAGAAAAATTTTCTAAATCTGTTCAAAAAAATTGTAAATTAGTACAAATCCAAACAGATGGTAAAATCTAAACTTAGTTGGCAAACACTTCTTCTCGTCATCATTTTTCTATTATTAATGATGGTTAACTTTACGTTTGTCAAAGCTTTTTGGTTTGGAGGAAATTTTTGGATAGACGAACCTTTTTTGCGCATTGGCGTTTTCATGATTTCTTTGCTTGCGTCGATGTCAATTTTATATGATTTAACGTTTAATTTGACCTTATTTACGTTAAAAGAAGAAACGTTCGAAATCAGAACAATTTTCAAAAGAGATGAAATTCCATATCGAGCAATTTATTATTTGTACGAAGAAGAAGATATTTTTCGCTTGAATCGCAATCAAATTCTAACTATTCAAACCAAAAAATCAAAGTTCAGATTACGCAGTTTTTTTGATTCAAATTATGATCAAGTAAAAACTAAACTAACCGAAAAAGCAGAACAATACGTTAATTTATTGGCTTAATGGGTATCGAAAAATCAACTATAAAAGCTGATGTTGCGATAAGATGGACAATATTAATTGTGTTGTCTATATTTTGTATTGTAAAAATTATTAGAGAAAGAAAAGAATTATCTCAAAGAACTTATTATTTAAGTACAGCTCCAAAAATAGATAAACAAGAAGATAACTCTCTTTATCAAATATATTATTACTGGAGGGATCCTGTATACAAATACGATTCAACATTTTTAAAAGTGAATTATAATAAAACAGATGCAGTTTATTATGCTGAATTAATTCAAAAACTGCAAAAAAATAATATTGAAAAATCTGGAGTAAAATTCAAACTAAATAATAAAAATACTTTTTCTGACATTACGAATATGTTTCAAATACTTGAGAATGTAAATCAAAGAATATTTATCTTCAATTTTGAAGATGATTATTTATATGTTCTAAAATCCAATTCAGATTCTGATAAAATCAAAATGATAGAAACCCAATTATAAATTAAAAAACGTCGCTCATAGAGCGACGTTTTAATTATTACTATTATTTTTTAAGTAAATCAAAATGTTTTGTATTAGGACTAAAATTGCAAGCGACGTAAAAAACATAAAGCCAACATAAATGGCAACTTGTTTGTCTTGACCAATTTTTATGAAGATAAAATAAGCCAAAAGCGTTCCCATGATTTGCATCAAAACGGCGCGCCAAGCAATTTTTTTTACAACAGTAGCATCTTTGGTTCTAAATCCAGCAATTCCTTGATAAATTGTCGGAAATATCAACATAATAAATGCGATTATTTTTAGAGGTGTTTCCATTTATACTTTTATTTCTTTCTGCATTTGTTCTACAACTTCGTAAGTCGCAGGACAAATTAGCGTGTTTTTTATGGTAAGATGATTAATTTGATAAAACTTTTTGCGATCTGTATGTGGATATTCACGGCAAGCTTTCGGGCGATCTTCGTAAACCAAACAATAATTTTCACTATCCAAAAACGGACAAGGAACTTGCTGCAAAACGTAGTCGTTATCTTCATCAATTCGTAAATATTTATCAATAAATTGACTTGGTTTGATTCGAAAAACATGCGCTAAACGCTCAATATCTTTTTGTGTAAAAAGTGGACCAGTTGTTTTGCAACAATTCGCGCAAGAAAGACAATCAATACGATTGAAAACATCTTCGTGAATTTCTTCCATTTTCTGATCCAAGTTTTTAGGCGGTTTCTTCTTCAACTTCTCCAAAAACTTTTTGTGTTCGCGTTGTTTTTCTTTTGCTTTCGCAAAATATTCTTCTAAGAAATGATCTCCCATTTTTCTATCTCTCCTTCTTTTACTTCAAAAATCTCCGCGCAATCAACCATTTTAAGGTTTTCAAATTGTTTGAATCGCTCAGGATCTCTTTGTTCTAACTTCTTTAATAAATGGTTGAATTCATATTGCATTTGACCTGTTGTAACCTCAATTTTAATCTTTGTAAAATCAGAATCAATTTTATTTCGGTCAAAATTATATCCTCGTCTTGTGGCTTCGTCCCAAACTTCTGCTAAATATTGATTAATCGCTTCAAGCGGTTTTTCAATTGCTTTGAAACGAGTTAATTGCGGATGATTTTTATAACCTTTTGTATTGCCTTCCAAAACATTTTTTGCCAAAAGCGTTTCGCGCCAAAGTGCTACAATTCCTTTTGCATCGAGATATTGCGGATGAACAGACCAAATTCGCATGGATAAAATATTTAATCTAATTTAGATAACACTTTATAAACTCCATGATGCTCAATATCTCTAACTTTTGCAACGTAAGAAATATTATCATTTTCGAAATTCGTTAATTCTAAAATCATTTTTTCTCCTATTGGAAAAGGAAAATTTTTATCTGTAACTTCAATAATTTCTAAAGTAATAACACACGGATTTACTTTATTGTAATCAATCTTAGATTTAATATATTCAGATTTATTTTCTGATGTAAATTCTGTGTGATATTTCTTATCAAATACTATTTTAGAATATTGATTATCTGAAATTTTATCAATTACAATTATATTCTTAAAATCATCACAAGTTTTTGCTATTTGTGCTTGACAATAATTTATCATTACAAATACTATTATGAATAAGTTTGATTTTAAAAAGTTCATTTTTATTTCTCTTTTTTGATCTCTTCTACATTTTTTACACCACGTAATCTGCAAAACTCTTCGATAACATTGTGATGAGAAACCGTTTTATCTTTAAAATAATTGACAAAATATTTCTTTTCTTCTTCAGTTGCTTCTAACTGATTCAAGATATTCATTAAGTGCATTTTCATGTGACCTTTCTGAATTCCAGTTGTAACCAAAGAACGTAATGCACCAAAGTTTTGCGCTAAACCAGCAACAGCAACAAATCCCATCAATTCTTTAGCATTCGGTTTCCCAAGAATTCCCATTGCTAATTTTACTAACGGATGCAAAGCTGTCAATCCACCAATTGTACCAAGCGCAGTTGGTAAATCAATCCAAAAACGGAAAATTCCATCTTTCACTTCGCAATGCGTTAATGAAGAATACTGTCCATCTTTCGCCGCATATGTATGCGCACAAGCTTCTACAGCACGGAAATCGTTACCTGTTGCAATCACAACCGCATCAATTCCGTTCATAATTCCTTTGTTGTGTGTTGTTGCACGATATGGTTCTATTTCTGCAATGCGAACAGCGCGCGAAAACTTTTCTACAAACTCTTCTGAGGTTACATTTCCTTCGGCTAATTGCTCTACTGGACAAGAAACTTCTGCACGAACAATACAATCTGGCGTATAATTCGATAAAATACACATCACGATTTGAACAGAATCTTTTTCATCATCTGTAAAAGTAGAATCAGCTTCTATCTCGTTGCGTAATGTTTTGGCAAATTGCTCTAAACAAGAATTGATAAAGTTTGCACCCATCGAATCCATTGTTTCGAAAGACGCTTTTATTTGATAATAGTTTTCTAAATCAGCAGTTTTATCAATTAATTCCAAAGCTAAAATACCACCACCACGCGCACGCATGTTTTTTGTGATATCATTTGTCGTTTCGATTAATTGATTTTTAATCGTTGTTTCAAATGCATTTTGCAACTTTTCTTTGTCACCTTCGTACATAAAATGAACGTGACCTAATTTTGTTGTGGATAAAATAGTTGTTTTGAAACCACCACGTGTTTGCCAAAATTTCGCCGCTTTAGAAGCCGCAGCAACAACAGACGACTCTTCAACTGCCATTGGAATAGCGTATAATTCGTCGTTGATTAAAAAGTTTGGCGCTAAACCAAACGGCATATAGAAATTAGAAACTGTATTTTCAGAAAATTCGTCGTGCAGTTTTTGTAAATCTGCATCATCATTCCAATATTGTTTCAATACTTTGATGGCAGATTCATCCCCATTCAAATATTCATTGACAACCCATTCAATTTTTCCTTCTTTCGATAATTTCGAAAAACCTTCTACTGCTTGATGCTTCATATTGGATATTTTTTTATAACACAAAAGTACAAACGTTTTGAATGTTATAAGATACTTCTTCTGTTTTTTGATTAATTTTTAACGATTTAGTAGAGTAGTTGATTTGGTAAAACACAATAAATGTAGAATTAGTTATTGTATTGTCTTTTTTTGATTAAAAAATATTATTATCGGAAATTCTAAAGTACAAAAAACAGCTTCTATTTTACAAAAAGCTGTTATGGGTTTATTTTCTTACTCAAATAAAAAATATAATTATCAGATTCTAATGTCAGCATTCGATCCTTTATTGTATATTTATACAAATCATTGCCTATTTTAATTATATTATCATCATAATCGTATTTCACTGAATGCTTATGAACGTTATCAATATTAGGAGATCCAAGTACATTGCGAATAAAAGTTTCAGATTGTGTTAAAACATAATTTATTTTAAAATCAAAAATAAAATAGTTTTCATCTTTTTTGAAATTAATTTGATAAGAATCTTTACCTATTTTATCTGTTTTTGTAATAAGAGTATAAGTCCCAATAAATTGTCTACTAAATTCTTCTATCTTTTTATTTTCTTTATCTATTATATCTTTTTTTAGAGCTAACTCTTTTTTTTCTTGTTCCTCTCTTTCTTCTTTTTCTTTTCTTATAGCTAACCTCTTCTTTTCTTCTAACAAATAAGTGTCATGCTTAGAGTGTATGAGATAACCGAAAGTAAGATCTTTTAAATCTTCTCCACCTTTTGGATCTTCTATTATCTGTGAATTATAAATACTTGCATCATAAAACCATTCAATTAATTCCTTTTTACGAACATCTATGTTTAACTCTTTTGCTTCATCTTGTGTAATACTATCAAAAGAATATTTATTTCCGACCTCAATTGCAGTTTCATTTATATCGTTTTTATCAAAAAAATCAGTAGCCACACCAAATTCGTTTGTTTTAATAAGTACTTCTGAAGATCCAAATGGCAAAAGATAGTTTCCTAATAAAGCACCTTTTTTATTGAATTTTAATTTTATAGGTAGTTTTTTATCTTTTATAAAAATTAAATTACCCGTTTGGATGTTATTTGTGAAGTTCTCTGTTAATTCTTGGTTAAAAGTATTATGTAAATTACCATTCTCGTATGATTGAATAGTGTTTTTATAAGACCACAAACCATTTCTCTTACCTTTTGAATATGTTTTGGTAACTCTTTTAGTTACTTTATCAAAGTTACCTCCATAATATTTATTGTAAAAAATGACATCCCAAGTCCATACTCCATCTTTTAAGCCATTTAAATAATTACCTTTTATAATTGTTTTATCTTGACCAGATGTAAAGGTGTAACTATAGCTTCCATGATTTATATTTTGTAATGTATTTAAATCTTGATAATAATTATAAATCAAAGATTCGTTTCCATTCACAACTTTATGAGTTTTTAAATTAGATTGTCCAATAACAAGAGAATTACATATAACTATGTAAAAAAATATTATTTTTAGTTTAATAGATTGATCAATTATTGATTTATTTTTCATTATTAAATATTTATCAACTCTTTGTAAGAAAAAAAATTATAGATTTTGTATTTCAAAATTTCCAGTACTCTTATAAGATTGTGCTTGTTTATTAAAGCCTAAATTTTCAATTGCTTTTTGAATATCTTGAGCGTTCGGTGTAGGTATTGTAGCAGAAACTACATTAAATTCATAATTCTTTGGCATGTTGCCATATTTTCCTTTTGCTTTTAATTTATAGTTAGCCATATGTAATTTTTATTTATATTATAATGTAAATATACTTATCATTTTTAAAATTAAATTACGTGTAACCGTAATTGATAGAATGGATTAAACTATATATTTGTAACAAATTTATCCTAATGAAAAAAACACCATTAATATTAAATACAAATATTGATTTACTTACTATAATTAATAAAATTTCTCCTTCTGAATTAGATATAAAAAATGAAATTAATGATTTGATTAAATCTTATCCTAATCTTTCAAAAGAACAACTATCAGAAAAATTCACAAAAAAAGTAATTACTCACTATACTAGTGTTGGGATAGGAACTGCATTACCAAGTGTTATTCCTGGAGTAGGTACTATAGGACAAATAACTATAGAAGGAACGACAATGTTAGGAGATTTATTAATGATGCTCAGGTACATGGTAAAGATATGTTATGGTATAGGAATTTTAAATGATAAAGATATGAATGAAGGATTTAATCAAGAATTTATTCAGATTTTAGGTATTTGGAGTGGAGTAATAATTTCTAGCAAGATTGCTGTTGAGAAATTAGGAACGAAGGTTGTTATTACTCAATTTAATAAAAATGTTTCAGGGAAAATTTTTCAAAAAATAAATAAAAAAGTAGGTACTACAATTATTACTAAATGGGGTACTAAAAGAGGAGGGATTGCTGTAGGTAAATTAATTCCATTTGGCGTAGGAGCTTTAGTTAGCGGAGGGTTTAATTATTATACAATGAAAGGATTTACAAAAGCTGCACTTCAATATTATTCAACATCTGATTTTAAAAAATATTATATAATTGAGTAGGTAGAAAAACTACTATTTATTATTAATGTAATTATCTAACGATATATTTTAAGCTAAACATTTATATTTAAAAACTATTGTTTTTGAGTTAAATGTAGATATTTCAATCAGACAAAATTATTTTTCCTTCATATTGATTTAGTTCGAAATTAAATCCAAATTTTCATAAATATATTCAAGGTTTACTCGTGTTTTCTTCGACCGTTCTTCGACCATTGTCCTCGCAAAGGTGCATTTTTCCGCAAGTTCGTCGAAGGACGGTCGAACAAAGGTCGAACGATGGTCGAACAAGAGTAAAATGAGCTATTTTTCGATATGATGTGAAACATAGATATACAGAGGTTTGTATAGGAGTTTCAATTAACTAAAACATATTGTTGATAAAAATACTGGAGGACAGAAGTGGACAAATATGGACAAAACCGGACATTTGTGGTCACTTTTTGTGAAAAATGTAATTTGTATTGTTTAAATGATTATATTACAAATATTTGATTATTTTAAATTGTTTTGATTGAATTAATAATATTCTTGATAAAAATGATGAAATACGATTATCTGTAAATTGTTTAAAATATAAAATAGTGAAGAGTTTTTCGTTTATATGAACGATTATAATGGATTATTCGAGGAAATGTGTTATTTGAGAAAATAGAATTGTTTATATTTGATTGTTTGAACTCACATGATTAGAAAATTAATATGAAAAAATTTATTTTAAGTTTGGCTATCCTTGCGATGGGTGCTTATTCTTATGCACAACAAATAACCATTGAAGGGATATATGGCGGTAAATACCGAGAAAACTCATTATATGGTGTAAATTCATTGAATGATGGAGAAAATTATACAATTCTTACAAAAGACGGATTGGTAAAACGTTCGTATGAATCGACATTGAAAAAAGGTCAGACTTCTGATGTAGTTGTCGTTCCTGGAAAGTTTGAAGGTTATGAATTTAGTTCTGATGAGCGTTACGTTTTATTGCAAACTAATTCGCACCAAATTTATCGCCATTCGTTTACAGCAAAGTTTGAAGTGTATGATACACAAACAAAATCGAAAGTATTGTTATTTGATGGAAAAGGAATTCAAGAGCCTTTGTTTTCGCCAGATGCTTCTAAGGTAGCTTTTGCTTTTGAGAATAATTTATACATTCAAGACTTAAAATCGAACAAGGTAATTCAAGTTACAACGGATGGTAAAAAGAATAATATTATCAACGGGATCAACGATTGGGTTTATGAAGAAGAGTTTGGTTTCGTAAGAAATTTTGATTGGAATGCTGATGGAACGTCTTTGGCTTATGTTCGTTTTGACGAATCGAAAGTCAAAGAAATTAATATTCCGATTTACCACAATAATCTTTATCCACAAGAATTACGTTACAAATATCCAAAAGCAGGACAAGACAATTCGGAAGTTACGTTACATGTTTTTGATACGAAGAATAACTCAACTGCAAATGTTAATTTAGGCGGAGTTCAGAATTATTACATTCCGAAAATTAAGTTCTCTTCAAAAGCGAATTTATTAACGGTTGTAACGTCTAACCGTCATCAAAATAATGTAGATGTTTCGTTTTATGATATCAACACGAAAAAAGTAAATAAATTATTTACTGAAACAAATAAAGCGTGGATAGAAACGGATAATTTAACATTAGAATTTTTAGCAGATAATTCGTTCTTATGGACTTCTGAGCGCGATGGAAATAACCATATTTACCATTATGCAGATAGCGGAAAGCTAATTAACCAAGTGACGAAAGGAGATTGGGAGGTAACGAATTACTATGGGTATAATCCTGGTAATAAAACACTTTATTATCAATCAAACTCAAATAATGGAAAACGTATTTCGACAGAAAGACAAATTTCTTCGGTTAGTTTAGATGGTAAGAAAACAACAATGTTGACGAAAAATAATGGAACAAATTCGGCTGCTTTCAGTAAGAATTTTACGTATTTCATTAATACTTTTTCGAATACAACAACTCCAAAAACAATTAGTTTGGTTGAATCTAAATCTGGAAAAGATTTGGGTGTTATCGTTGACAATACTTCTTTAAAAGATAAATTGACTACAGATAATATTGGAACAAAAGAATTATTTGTGTTGAAAACGACAGCAGGAAACGAATTAAATGCTTACGTAATCAAACCAAAAAACTTTGATCCAACCAAAAAATATCCAGTTTTGATGTATCAATATTCTGGACCAGGTTCTCAGAATGTAAATAATGCGTATTTCAACTCAAATGATTATTGGCACATGATGTTGGCACAAGAAGGTTATATCGTTTTCTGTGTTGACGGTCGTGGAACGGGATACAAAGGAGAAGATTTCAAGAAGCAAACGTATTTACAATTAGGAAAATATGAGGTAGAAGATCAAATTGCTGCGGCAAAAGAAATTGGTAAATTACCTTATGTGGACAAATCTCGTATCGGAATTTGGGGTTGGTCTTATGGAGGATTCATGGCTTCGAATGTATTATTCAAAGGAAATGATGTGTTCAAAGCGGCGATTGCTGTTGCTCCTGTAACAAACTGGCGTTATTATGATTCTGTTTATACAGAGCGTTTTATGCGTACACCAGAAGAAAATGCATCTGGTTATGATGACAATTCACCAATTAATTATGCAAACGAGTTGAAAGGTAATTTCTTATTAATTTCTGGTTCTGCTGATGATAATGTGCATCCACAAAACACATTCGAATTATCAGAAGCTTTGGTACAAGCGAACAAAGATTTTGATATGGCCATTTATACAGATAAAGATCACGGGATTTATGGTGGAAACACGCGTATTCAGCTTTACCGTAAAATGACAAACTTTATCAAGAAGAATTTGTAAGAAAAAAGCTGTATTTATTAGAATACGCCAATGAATAAGATGAAACATTATTCAAATTGACAAAAATCATACATTAAATAAAAAAAACCTCTGCATTGTCGGAGGTTTTTTTTACTTTCGTTGATTGCTAATAAAATCTAAAGGATATATTAGTGCATAGTTAAAAAATCATGAGTCAAAAATTAACGTTGGATCAAATACAAAACTTTGAAGGAAAATATCCCAAACAGCTTTGGTATTTGTTTACGATAGAAATGTGGGAACGTTTTTGTTTCTACGGTATGAGAGGTGTTTTAGCAATTTTTATGACAGACCAACTAGGTCTTTTAGAAAAAGATGCTAATTTGAAATATGGCGCAATACAAGCATTTATTTATGCATTTACATTTATTGGAGGTATTTTCGCTGATAAAATATTAGGTTTCAAAAAGTCTTTAGTTTTTGGAGGTCTTTTTATGGTCATCGGAAATTTAATCATTGCCTATGATCCTCATACAATGTTTTATGTAGGAATTACCTGCACCATTATAGGAACAGGTTTTTTTAAACCCAATATATCATCAATGGTAGGTGAATTGTATAAAGAAGGAGATGTAAGACGTGATGCAGGTTATGGAATGTTTTATGCCGGAATAAATATAGGAGGTCTTTTAGGAGGTGCTTTGTGTGTTTATTTGGGAAAATATTACTCTTGGAGTTTATGTTTCTTAGCAGCAGCAATTGTAATGGTGATTGGTTTGATAACTTATTTTGCTACTAAAAAAAGTTTAGAACCTATAGGAAACACTCCATTAGAAAAAGATAGTATACAAAAAAGGACTTTTAAAGAAACAGCTGTTTACGTTGGTGCAATAGTTATATTACCTTTAATATATTTCTTAATTCATAGAAGTGATTTAACCGATTATTTTATGTACGGAATTGGTATTGCTGCGCTTTTGTATTTAGGATTCGAGATATTAAAATTAAATAATAGTTATAAGAAAAAAGTTTTAGCAGCTTTTATTTTTATTGTTATGTATTTGATTTTTAATGTTATTTATGAACAAAGTGGAGGTTCTTTATCTCTTTTCGCAAAAGATAACTTAGTACATAATTTACTATTCTTCGAAATTGATCCAAATATTATTAATAATAGTGCTAATTCATTTTTTATAATCATAGTAAGTCCATTAGCAGGATTGTTATGGATATGGTTAGCTAAAAAGAAAATAGAACCTAATACAATTATTAAATTCGGAATAGGGTTTTTATTCTTATCATTAGGATTCTTTTTATTTTATTCTTTACGATTCTTTGTAAACGATACAGGACAATCATCTCTTAATTTATTCACTTTTACTTGGCTAGTAATTACTCTAGGAGAGTTATGTTTAGGTCCAATCGGTATGTCAATTATTACGAAGCTATCTCCTCAAAAACTATTTGGAATGATGATGGGGATGTGGTTTTTAGCAAGTGCTTTTGGTCAGTTTTTTGCAGGGAAAATTGGAGCAGAAATGTCTGAAGCAAATACAGGAGGAACTTTAATGTCAAAATTGATTGCCTATACTGATGGCTACAAAGATTTGGGAATATACGCTTTAATTGCAGGTGTATTATTAATCGCTTTATCCCCATTAATTCGCAAATTAATGCAAGACGTAAAATAACTTTTAAGAAATACTTTTAACAAACAAACATGAGTTCAAAATCAGAAAATTTCTTTGATTCAAAAGTATTAGGACACCCGTCGGGATTGTTCGTGCTTTTCTTTACAGAGATGTGGGAGCGTTTTTCATTCTACGGAATGCGCGTTTTATTAATTCAGTTTTTAACAGCTGCAGTTATTGGGTTAAATCCAGGTTGGGAATGGTCTATAGAAAAAGCAACTGCTTTATATGGAACATATGCAATGTTATTATACATTACGCCCATCTTTGGAGGTATTATTGCCGATAAATACATAGGTTATCGTTGGGCAGTTGTAATTGGTGCGATTATTATGACTCTTGGTCATGCATTCATGGCTTTTGATACACCTATCTTTTTATATTTAGGATTGGCGTGTTTGGTTATCGGAACAGGATTCTTTAAACCAAATATGACATCTATCTTATCAGAAATGTACAAAGACTTTCCTGAGAAAAAGGATGGTGCTTATACAATTTTCTACATGGGAGTTAACGCTGGTGCATTCTTCGGAATGATGTTATGTGGATTCTTAGCAGAAAAAGTAGGATGGCACTGGGGATTCGGTTTAGCTGGAATCTTCATGTTATTAGGAACATTACAGTTCTGGTTAGCAAAACCATTATTTGGGCATATTGGTGAAGTTCCTTCAAAAACAGGAAATCAAATTACTGCTGATGATGATACACCAAAATACGAACCAGGAGAAAAACCAAATCCTTTTACAGTATTAGATCAAGTATTGATCGTTATTATGACGCTTTTAGGATTAGGATATGCGTTCAATGATCCGTTAAATGCAATTGGTGGAATTAACTTATTCCCATTCTCTATCGGAGGATTATCAGGACAAAATGTCGTTATTTTAGTAGCATTATTCTTGTTCTTCTTTGTGGTAATTCGTCGTTTGGCAAATTATACAAAAGTGGTTCGTGATCGTATGATTGCGGTAATTATTTTTGCTTTCTTCGTTATCTTCTTCTGGATGTCTTTCGAACAAGGAGCTACATCATTAGTAATCTTTGCGCGTGATAATACAGAACGTAACTTAATTGGAGGTGCTGCAATGGCATTCAACGTTTTCAATACATTATTAACAGTTGTTCCATTATTGTTCATCTCGTATGTATTGATTTTATTAGCAAAACAAACATTTAAAAAAGCGGCTTTATCTAATGTTGTTTTAGCGTTTACTTTCTTAGGAATTTGGGCTGCTGCAATTTGGATGTTAAACTATAACTGGACTTCTCACTCTTACGATGTTTCTTACCAAGCAATTGAAACGGCTAAATTAGACGACTCTGGTAAACAAGTGATGAACGAAGAAGGTCAACCTGTTTTTGATAAAACACCAGTTACGGCTTCTTATGTTGCAAATTCTACAGATAAAATTGTTACTGAAACAATTAATTTAGCTTCTCAAGACGCTTTAACAAAAGGTTCAGATATTAGCATTCACAAAGAAGGAGATAAATTTGTATTAGTTTCTCCAGAAAGTTTAGTGAAATTAGATACTGAATATAAAAATCAAAACAAACCATCTGAAGTTGTTCCTGCGAAAGTAGCAGAGATTAAAGATTCTCAAGTAGAAATTACCGTTTCTTGGTTCTCTACATTAAACTCTTTCTTCATCATTGCATTAGCTTCATTAGTTTCTCGTGTTTGGGATTCTAAATACAACCCATCAGCTTCTGTAAAATATGGTTTAGGATTAATCATTATGGCAATCGGATTCGGATTCTTAGCTTTCGGTTCTTACGGAATTTCAGAAGGCGTTCGCGTTTCTATCATCTGGTTAGTATTAGCTTATTTGTTCCATACATTGGGCGAGCTCTGTTTATCTCCAGTTGGACTTTCGTACGTATCAAAATTAGTTCCAGCACGTATGATTGCATTTATGTTCGGAATGTGGTACCTTGCAATTGCAATTGGTAACAAATTGGCAGCCATTTTAGGAGGTCAAATCGAAAATATTACAAAAGAATATTCGTTATCAACTTTCTTCTTAATTTTTACAATTGTACCAATTGTAGCAGGTTTAATCGTTATCGCATTAAATCCAGTTATGAAGAAATTGATGCACGGAGTTAAATAATAAAGATTGAAATTTATGAAATCAAGCTTAGCAATCGCTGCCCTAATTTTATCATCATTTCTTTTCGGACAAGAAATTAAATGGTTATCATTAGACGAAGCAACAAAGGAAATAAAAGCACATCCAGAAAAACCTGTATTGATTAATTTTTATACAACTTGGTGTGGATTCTGTAAGCGTTTGGACAAAGAAACTTTTACAGATAATAAAGTCGCAGATTATGTAAACAAAAATTACATTGCGGTAAAATTTGATGCAGAAACAAAGGATATGGTAAAATTTATGGGAATTCAGTACACATATATTGCGCCTGCTAAAGCGAATTATATGGCATATGCCTTTACAAACGGACAATTGAGTTATCCTGCAACTGTTTTGATGAACGGAAAAGGAGATATCAACAAAGTCGTTTTGGGTTATCGTAGTTCAACAGATTTCATAAACGATATTAAAATTTAATCGAGAAATAACCTTGTTGAGAGGTTTTCCATAAAACAGAATCAGAAGTTTTTTCGAGTTCTGTAACAATAGAAGGGTAGTTGCTGGCATCAGCAATTACCCTTTTTAAATTTTCATTATTTTCGAAAGGATAAAGATTTGATTGATGAATTAACACATAAAAAGGAATATCAGAATGTTCTTCATTTAATAAGAGCTTAAATGACTTCGTTTCAATAGAATTTGGATGTTTGATAAAATGTTGATGTTTAAAGTCTGAATCATAAGAGTAGAAACTAACATCTTTTATTCTTTCGTGGATTTTATATGGTTTAATCGTAAAATTATATGTTTTTTCATCTAAAGGATTTTCACTTAAAATGCTTAAACTTCGTTGATTTCTTATGCCGATAATACTATTCTTGTATTGATTAAAAACGATTAATTCATTCGAATGATTGAGTTGATTAATTTGGTGAAATCGTTCCACTTGAATTAGAAATAAAGAAATTAAACAAACAAATAATGCTAGTTTAGATTTTTTTAGGAACAATGGTTTTGATGCATATAAAATAACGCCAATCAAAATTGCGGTAAATAAACTGATGTAAACATCTTTTGCAATAAACTTGAAGTTCGCTAACCAATAAATATATTGATTTGAGTAATAGATAAAATGATTGAAAATCCATGTATAGATTGGAATATTAAGATCGAAAATGATGAGAAGAATACTAATTATTCCGCCACAAATCATAAAAAAGGAAGCAGGAATCAAGACTAAATTTCCAAATAAAAACAATCCTGAAAATTGATTAAAATACAAGACCGAAATTGGTAAAGTTCCTAATTGAGCAGATAAACTTGTTTCAATCATAATCTTGATTTTCTTCAGGAAACTATTTTTAACTTTCCAATAATACTCAAAAATTGGATTGAGCCAAACAATGAAAAAGACCGCTGAAAAACTCAATTGAAAGCCAACATCAAACAAATAATTAGGTTGAAAAACTAGAATGATAAAAGCAGAAAGTGAAAGTGTGTGAAAAATATTTTTTGGTCGGTTGAGTAATTCGCTAATATAATAAATGGTAATCATCAACGCAGAACGAAAAACTGGCGGTTGTAATTCGACATAAAAAGCAAAGATCCAGATAAATATTAAGCTAATAATTATTCTAATTTTTCGACCTTGTTTTAGCTTTAATAATGGTTGTAAAACGAATTGTAAAATCATGTAAATCATCATCACATGTAAACCAGAAATGGATAAAATATGCACAACTCCTGTTGCTACATAACTTTGATTGAGTTCTTGCGAAAGCTCTGTTCTATCACCCAAAAGCATAGACGAAATAATCGCTCTACTTTCAAGGGAATAACCTTGTTCTGTTAGTTCTTTTCGAATCTTGACTTTCGATTTGGCAACCCAATTTCGAAATCCATTTCCTTCTTTGTGAATAGAAATAATTTCATTTGTAAAGATTTGAGAATAAATTCGTTTTCTGTTTAAGAAACGTTTATAATCAAATTGATATGGATTTAACGGTTCTTGGATTTCTCTTTTTTCTCCTAAAATTATGATTTCATCATTGGGATATAAAATTTGTTGTTGAGGTTTGATATGAAGTAAAATTTGCTCATTCGTTTCAATATCTTTTACAACGTAATTGGTATATTTTTCGGTAGAATTAGAACTATAAACGACTTTTAGTATATGAATTCTCGAAACAGATTCGAAATCAATTTTTGAATGTCTATTATAATTTTGATGAATATAATAGCCTAAAATCATCGAAATGCCTAAAAAAGTGATTATATTTTGACGATTATTATTTTTTAACAAAGAGATAAAAAGTAGAATAATTAATGAAAAAAATATAATTCGTAAATTTGTAGCAGGAATTAATAATTCGGATAAAATTATTCCGATTGAGAAACAAATTGTTAGGGTAAAAAAGAGATACTTTTTCATCCTAATAATTTATAAATTTTTTTACAAATAGTAGGTTTTAATTATTTGTAAATGAATTGATTAAAAAAATAAAAAAATGAAGAAGATTCTTATATTAATTGTGTTATTTTTTACTCAAATGGCAATGGCTCAAATTGATGTAAAACTATCAATCACAAACCTTAAGAAAATGAAAGGAAATTTGGCTATAGAGTTTTATAGAAATGTAGAAAATTATACAAAAGGTCAAAATGCATTCAAAAAATTGTACGTTCCAGTTGCTGATATAGACAAGTATGAAACGGTTTTTAAAGATATTGAGCCAACATTTTATGCGGTAAAAGTGTATTTGGATACGAACAATAATAAACAGCTTGATAAAAGTTTTTTGGGTGTGCGTAAAGAACCGTATGGTTTTTCTAAGAATTTAGATCCTATTTTGCGTGAGCCAACTTTTGAGGAAGCCAAAGTGGATATGACTGAAGAAAATAATACAATTGTAATCAAATTAAACAATAACAAAGGCGAAGAATAATCTTCGTCTTTTTTTGTTAAAATTTAATTGAAAAACCTATATTCAATCCTAATAAAGAAGGATTTTTAGCATCTACATTTTTCAATGGATTTAGCATATATCTATAATTTGGTTCCAAATTTATACTTGATTTATTTGATAAATTATACTCTAACTTAACTCCAGCGTTAGCGCTATAACTCGAATTATTTAAGTTATTTGCTTCGCCTAATTTATAATTTGATCTTGTATTAGTATCAGCTAATGAAATAGAATTTTTCGTTACAGCAAAATAACTTCCTCCCGCTATTGCTATAATATTGAATTTATCAAAACTTGCCAATTTATATTCAACTTCTAATGGAACTTCGATGTAATGAACTTTTTGTTCCATAGTATTGGTTTCAGAAGACAACATGGTCATTGTTGTATGTGATATATTATCACCTACAACTCGAATATTCGAATGATATGTGATATTGTTAGATGATTTTGGCATGCTTGCAGAAAGTGCATAAACACCTGTATTGATTCCCGAATTTATATTGGTTGTATTTTGTTCCAACTCAACTTTTGCAATTCCCGAACGAACATTTATCTTATCATTTAATCGAACAGAA
This sequence comes from Empedobacter sp. UBA7252, assembly GCF_002472765.1. Classification (NCBI taxonomy): domain Bacteria; kingdom Pseudomonadati; phylum Bacteroidota; class Flavobacteriia; order Flavobacteriales; family Weeksellaceae; genus Empedobacter; species Empedobacter sp. UBA7252. The sequence continues at coordinate 64,768 of NZ_DKSQ01000001.1, read as the reverse complement.
ACTTTTGCGCCATAAGCAACTGTAATGTTATTTTTGATGTTGTAATCATTAAATTCATTTGCTAAAATAGATTTTGATTCTAACACTTTTGTTGGATTGATGTACGAAGAAATCGTCAGAAGTGGAGATTTCTGTTTGATTTCTACTTTCTCTTTCTTTTTTTCCTCTTCTTGAAGAACTAATTCTAATGGTTTTTCTTCTAAAATTTTAGGATTAGTTTCTTTTTCAGAAACTTCATTTTTTGGATTGATTGAAGAATTATTTTGTACAAAATTATCTTTTTGAGTTGAATTCTTTTGAGATAATTCTAGTGTTTTATCTTCTTTTTGATTTGGAATTGTATTCGAAAATAAAGTTGATTCTCCAATTATATTTTCAAAATATGAACTTGAACTTTGAATTGTTTTTTGATTTGATTTAGAAGATTTTTTTACAGAAGAAACAATCTTATTATCAAAAGACTTTTCATTTGTATGTTCAATATTATTCCAATCTTTTTTGATAGATTCTTTAGAAGTCGATTTTGTTTTTACAACTTCATTAGTCGGCATATGATTAACGTTAATTGTATCATTTTGATTAAAATAATAGATAGAAATTCCCACAACTAAACATGCCGCAGTAGAACCAATCCAATAAAATAAAGGAATGATTCGTTTTTTCTTTTCTTTCTCGTCTAATTTCTCCTGAATATTTTTCCAAGCATCCAAAGGAGGAAGTTGTGGTTGCGAGAGTTTATCTTTAATATGTTGATCAAATTTGTTCATCTTCTGTGACAGTTTTTAATTGATTGAGTTTTTGTTTTAATAAATTTCGTGCTCTTGATAAGTTTGATTTTGAAGTTCCAACCGAAATGGTCAGCATTTCTGCAATTTCTTGGTGCGAATATTCTTCAAAAACGTAGAGGTTAAAAACTTGCCTATATTGTGGTGGAAGATTATGAACGGCTTCTAACAACTGTTGATAATCAAAATCTTCTTCAACTTCGTCGTCATCTTCCTGTGTGATAATGAGATTTTCGAAATCTTCAAAAGGTAAATTATTCTTCTTTTTTAGTTTTTCTAAATTAAGATTTACCATTATCCGTTTCATCCAACCTTCAAAAGATCCTTCGAATTTGAATTGATTTATTTTATTGAAGATATGAATAAAACCCTCTTGAAAAATATCTTGCGCATCTTCATAATTTTCGGCATAACGAAGACAGATCGAGAACAAAACAGGTGAAAACTCAACATAAATTTCTTCTTGAGCTTTTCTATTTTGTTCTTGACATTGCTTGATTAAAATTTCAAGAGAGTCACTATTCAAAACTTATTGGACTTTATTTTTCTTTGATATTTAACACAATTGAGTCATAAATTGGTTCAGTTGAATTTGGTTTATTTCCCGTCCAAAATCTTAATGTGTACTCACCAGCTTCTTTAGGTGTAAACTTCAAAGTTTTTGTTTCGTACGAAGTATTTTGCGTGCAGTTTCCATTACTTTGACTTGCATAAACACCAATGTTGTGTTTAAAAGTTGTACTTCCTTGTAAAGAGCTAAATTGAATAAAATTTTGACAAGAATTTGTTTTTTCGTACGTTACTCGAATATTTGTAGTTTTTCCTACTGGCTGAATAGAGTCTTCATGAACATTAATTGCCGTTGTTGCTAAAAAACCATAATTCATATAATCTGAGTCATCATTATTTAAACAACTAAATGTTGATAAACCTAAAATACCTACCAAAGCAAACATGCTTAATCTTTTCATTAATTTCATTGTATGAGTTTTAATCGTTATAAAAATAAGATATAGATTTTAGAAAAGGTTGCGTGAAAGAATAAGAAATTAATATATAGAATAAGAAAACCCCTTGAAAATCAAGAGGATTACTTTGTTAGAATAGGTGTAAACTTTAATTAAGTCAATCCTGAAACATTTTAATAATTAGATCTGAATGACATCTATAGCTTACAAGATTAAAAAAACAATAAAAGGTTGCGTCAAACTTTTACTTTTTTTTAATTATTTTTTTAAGTCCTCAGTAATTAGTGAAGCGGTTCTTTCTGAAGCGCCAATTCCACCAAGTTTATGATACAATTCTTCGTAGCTTTTCATGATTTTTTCACGTTTAGGAGAATTTAAAATTAAATCTAATTCTCGTTTGATATTTTCGTAAGTTAAATCATATTGAATTAACTCTTTCACTACTTCTTCGTCCATAATCAAGTTTACCAACGAAATAAAACGAATGTTTTTTACAACACGTTTTCCGATTTCGTACGAAATAGCATTTCCTTTGTAACAAACAACTTCTGGAACTTTCAGTAAAGCAGTTTCTAATGTTGCTGTTCCTGATGTAACCAAGGCTGCATGAGAAACTCGTAATAAATCATAGGTTCTATTCTCAACAATTTTCAAGTTGTTGCCTGCAATTTTTTTATAATTTTCGATTGGTTGAGATGGTGCACCAGCCACAACAAATTGATAATCGGGAAAATCTTTTTCCACTGAAAGCATCAAAGGTAATTTGACTTTAATTTCTTGTGTTCGACTTCCAGGAAGTAAAGCAATAATTGGTCTTTCGTCTAAATTATGATCTTTTCTAAATTGTTGTTCATCAATTGGCGGAAGATTATTCAACGAATCTAATAATGGATTTCCGACAAAATCTACTTTGTAATTGTAACGTTGATAAAATTCTTCTTCGAACGGAAGAATCACAAACATTTTGTCGACAACTTTTTTGATTTTATGAACTCGACCAGTTTTCCAAGCCCAAATTTGTGGCGAAATATAATAGTAAATTTTAATTCCAAGACTTTTTACAAATTCAGCAATTCTGAGATTAAAACCAGGATAATCAACTAAAATAACTGCATCTGGCTGATAAGCTTCGATGTCTTTTTTAGCAACCGAAATATTTCCTAAAATCGTTCTCAAATTCATTACAACTTCAGCAAAACCCATAAACGCCAAATCTCTGTAATGTTTGACTAAAGTTCCGCCTTGCGTTTGCATCAAATCTCCTCCCCAAAATCTGAATTCAGCTTGTGGATCTTTTAATTTTAATTCTTTCATTAAGTTCGATGCGTGCAAATCGCCCGAAGCTTCACCTGCAATGATATAGTATTTCAATGGAAATCATTTTTCTTCTTACAAAGATAGGAGAAATCTATAAGTGGAGTAGATTTCAATGTTTTTTATTGCGTAAATTTACTCTTTCAAACAAAGAAAAATGTCAGACGAAATTATAAATAAAGTTGCCAATAGTAGTTTAGTAACAATTGATTTACAGGATTATTATCCTGATGGAGATCGTGTTGTTTTTGACTTGAAAGATTGGTTATATGAAGAATTGATTCTTAGAGAAAAGGATTTTAGAGAAAATCTTAAAAATCATGATTGGACACAATATCAAGATAAATATGTAGCGTTAACGTGTACTGCGGATGCGATTGTTCCGTCTTGGGCTTATTTGTTGGTTGCAACCTATTTGTCGCCAATTGCGAAACGAATTGTACATGGAAGTTTGCAAGATTTGGATACGATTTTGTACACAGAAATTGTAGATCATTTGCCTTATGAAGATTATGTTGATGGAAAAATAATAGTGAAAGGTTGCTCTCACAAACCTGTGCCAGAATCGGCTTATATTCAGTTAATTGAACGTTTACAACCAATTGTAAGCTCGTTAATGTTTGGTGAAGCGTGTAGCACTGTTCCGCTTTATAAAAAGAAGAAATAAAAAAATCCGCTCAACGAGCGGATTTTTTACACATGAATAAAATCGTAAAATACTTATTGATTAGTTCTGAAAACTAATTTATTATCTCCAGGTTTTTCTTCGAAATAATCGATTAAAACCGCATCATTATCATTTATTGTTCCTTTTAAAATTTCTTTTGAAAGTTCATTTAATACATCTTGTTGAATAACTCGTTTCAATGGTCTTGCTCCGAATTGAGGATCGTAGCCTTTTCTTGCTAAATAATCGACAGCTTCTGGCGTAATATCTAATGTAATATCGCGTTGTGCTAATTTCTTCGCAACTCCGCTTAAATAGATATTCACGATTCCAGAAATTTGATTTTCACTCAATGGACGGAACAAAATAATTTCATCAATACGATTCAAAAATTCTGGTCTAAAGTTTTGTTTCAATTCCTCAAAAACGACATCTTTTGTTTCATCATAAACTTGTGCCACATTATTTTCGTCAATGTTTGAGAATTTATCCAAAATCGTATGAGAACCAAAATTCGATGTCATAATGATAATCGTATTTTTAAAGTTAACCACACGACCTTTGTTGTCTGTCAAACGTCCGTCATCCAAAACTTGTAACAAAATATTGAAAACATCTGGATGTGCCTTCTCAATTTCGTCCAACAAAATAACTGAATAAGGACGGCGACGAACCGCTTCTGTTAACTGACCACCTTCGTCGTAACCAACGTAACCCGGAGGTGCCCCAACCAAGCGAGAAACTGCATGACGCTCCTGATATTCGGACATGTCGATACGAGTCATTGCATTTTCATCATCGAATAAGAACTCGGCTAAGGCTTTTGCCAACTCAGTTTTCCCAACACCAGTTGAACCTAAGAATAAGAACGAACCGATTGGTTTTCCTTCGTCACTAAGACCTGCACGAGAACGACGAATGGCATCAGAAACTGCTATAATTGCTTCTTCTTGACCTAAAACACGTTTGTGTAATTCGTTTTCTAAATTCAATAATTTTTCGCGATCAGATTGCATCATTTTCTGAGCCGGAACTCCTGTCCATTTCGATACAACTTCTGCAATATCATCCGCATCAACAAACTCTTTTACCAGTTTATTTTGTTTATTTTCTTCTAGATTATGTTCAGCTTCTTCTAAATTATTTTTTGCATTAACTAAATCTTCAAACTCTAATTTGGAAGCTTTTGCATAGTCGTAATCTCGTTTTGCACGCTCAATTTCGAATTTGATATTTTCGATAGATTTTCTTAAATCTTGAACTTCATCGGCACGATTTCTTTCCGCTTCCCATTTCGAATTCAATTGATTTCTTTCATCTTGAAGATTAGATAATTCTTCTTTTAAAAGATTCAATTTTTTCTCGTCATTTTCGCGTTTTATCGCTTCAATTTCGATTTCTAATTGAATAATTCTACGATCTAATTTATCTAAATCTTCTGGTTTAGAATTCATTTCCATTCTCAACTTAGAAGCTGCTTCGTCCATCAAATCGATGGCTTTATCTGGTAAAAAACGATCTGTAATATAACGTGTTGATAATTTTACAGCCGCAATAATTGCTTCGTCTTTAATTCCAATTTTATGGTGTTGCTCGTATTTATCTTTGATTCCACGCAAAATAGAAATAGCCGATTCTTCATCTGGTTCTTCTACCATTACTTTCTGGAAACGACGTTCTAAAGCTTTATCTTTTTCAAAATATTTTTGATATTCATTCAAAGTTGTAGCACCAATCGAACGTAATTCGCCACGAGCCAAAGCAGGTTTCAAGATATTTGCAGCATCCATTGCACCTTCTCCGCCGCCGCCAGCACCAACAAGCGTGTGAATCTCATCGATGAACAAAATTATTTCTCCATTCGAAGCGGTTACTTCTTTCACAACGGCTTTCAAACGCTCTTCGAACTCACCTTTGTATTTTGCACCAGCAACCAAAGCTCCCATATCCAATGAAAAAATTTGTTTATTCAAAAGATTTTCAGGAACATCTCCATTGATGATACGATGTGCTAAACCTTCTGCTATAGCGGTTTTACCAACACCTGGTTCACCAATAAGGATTGGGTTATTTTTTGTACGACGTGATAGAATTTGTAAAACACGACGAATTTCTTCATCACGTCCAATTACAGGATCTAATTTTCCTTCTTTTGCTAAATCTGTTAAGTTTTTAGCGTATTTGTTTAATGAATTATATGTTCCTTCCGCGTTTTCAGAAGTTACTCTTTCTCCGTTTCTCAATTCTGTTACTAATTTTTTTGTGTTGTCGAATGTTACACCTCTATTTTTTAATAATTGACTTACAGGCGATACATTCTTGATTATACCTAATAATAAATGCTCTAAGGTGATAAAATCATCGTTCATCTCTTTTGCAATTTCTTGTGCAGATTGCAAAATTTGGTTAGATGAATTGGAAAGATGATTTCCTTGTTGACCTTCTATTTTTGGATATTTATTGATTTCTAAATCCAACTCAGGTTTCAACATATCCATTTTTACACCTTGTTTTTCTAAGATTAATGATAACACGTTTTCATCAACATCTATCATTCCACCTAAAATATGAGCTGGTTCTATTGCTTGATTTTTTTGTGCAACTGCAATTTGCTGCGCTGCTTGAATCGCTTCACGACCCTTTATTGTAAATTGATTAAAATCCATTGGTTTTTAGTTTTTTATATTGGTTTTGTTTGGTGTATTTCATCAAAAAAAATTCCAAAGTAGAAATAAAACCTAAAAACTGACTTTTTGACTTTGTTGAATAAAAAAAGGAGACATTTTGTCAATATCTCCTTTCGTTTAAAAATTTTTATAGTATTTAAAATAAACCTTCTACTGATAAATAGCGTTCGCCAGTATCGTAGTTGACAGTTAATATTTTCGTGTTTTTGTCTACTTCATTCAAAGTTTTAGCAACTGCAGCCAATGAAGCACCTGTAGAAATTCCGACAAATATACCTTCTACTTTAGCCACTTTTTTTGCAAATTCAAATGCTTCTTCTTTTGTAATCTGAGTAGAAGAATCAACGATTGAAGTATCTAAATTAGTAGGAATAAATCCTGCTCCAATTCCTTGAATCGCGTGTGGACCAGGATTTCCTCCTGAAATGACAGGAGAATCTGTTGGTTCTACAGCGATAACTTTTGTTGAAGAGTTAACTTCTTTTAATGCTTTTCCAATTCCAGAAAGATGTCCGCCTGTTCCAACTCCTGTAATTAAATAATCAACTCCTTGTGGAAAATCTTCAAGGATTTCTTTTGCTGTTGTATTGTAATGGACTGTCGGATTCGAATTATTCTCAAATTGTTGCGGAACCCAAGCGCCTTCTATTGTTTCGGCTAATTCTTGTGCTTTTGCAATAGCGCCTTTCATTCCTAATTCTTTTGGAGTTAAAACAAATTCAGCACCATAAGCTTCCATAATTTTACGACGTTCAATTGACATCGATTCTGGCATTGTGATAATCATTTTGTAACCTTTTACAGCCGCAACAAATGATAAGCCAATTCCTGTATTACCCGAAGTAGGTTCTATAATTGTTCCTCCAGGTTTTAAAATTCCAGCTTTTTCAGCATCTTCAATCATTGCCAAAGCAATACGATCTTTTATTGATCCACCCGGATTTTGTTTTTCTACTTTAATATAAACGTTATGGTTAGGAAATAATTTATTCAGTTTAATAATTGGTGTATTTCCTATGGTTTCTAATACATTATTGTAAATCATTGTTGTAAGGTTTTAGATGATATAATTGATATGTTGTTCTTTTTTTTGTTTTTTTATTTGTGGTTGATTCTCTTGATAGACAACAGAATCTTCTTCTATACTTTCTGTAATCCAAACATTTCCGCCGACTACAGAATTTTTTCCAATAATTGTTGTTCCTCCCAAAATAGTTGCTCCAGCATAAATTGTGACATTATTTTCTATTGTTGGATGACGTTTTTTATTAGCCAAATTCTTCGAAACATAAAACGCTCCTAATGTTACGCCTTGGTAAATTTTCACATTATCACCAATCAATGTTGTTTCTCCAATGACAATTCCTGTACCATGATCGATATAAAAGTTTTTTCCAATTGAAGCACCAGGATGAATATCAATTCCAGTTTTAGAATGTGCATATTCGGAAAAAAAACGAGGAAGAATAGGCGTATTTAAATTGTAGAGAATATGTGCTAAACGATGAATTGCAATTGCAAAAAAACCAGGATAGGCTAAAATGATTTCAATTTCCGATTTAGATGCAGGATCATTTGCATAAAAAACAAAAATTAGTTCCTCTAATTCTTGTCTAAGTTGTGCAAATTGTTCAAAAAAATATAAACTAATTTGATTCGATTTCTCCTCAGGAACAATTTTTAACAAAATAGAATTGAATTGATTGAGTAAATCTTCTTTCTTGTACAAAGGATTTGGTTGTTGAAAAATCTCATCATAAATAATGGATTCTATCAAAGGTTCTACTTCTTGTTTTCTAAATGGTAAACTGTATTTCGTAAGCTGATTCATTCTTCAATCTATAAACTCTATAAAAATAGTAGACAAATGTATTCATTTTTTTATTCTTGAAGAAGAAATTGTCATAAAAATGACAAAAACCATAAAAATGCCTTCGTTTTTATTATTGCTATGTAAGCATAATAATACACTATTTTGACTTTTATGAATAAAATTTATAATTATTTATTTAAAAATATTTATTGAATTAAATGATTGATAATTAATGTTATAAATGAATTTTTATGTTTAAAAGAGATTATTTTTATAAAAAATAAAGCGTAGTGTTTTATTTACACTAAAAAATAGTTATTTTAGTGAAATAAATTTTAAAGGATAAAAATATGAAAAAATCAATTTTATTCGGATTATTCTTTATGTTGACATCTTTAATGTATGCGCAATCACCAATAGGAACTTGGAAAACAATTGATGATGAGACAAAACAGGCGAAGTCTTACGTAGAGATTTTCGAGAAAGATGGAAAACTTTATGGTAAAGTCACTAAGATTTTAACGAAAGGAAAAGAAGATGTAAAATGTACAGATTGTTCAGGAGCATTAAAAAATAAACCAATTTTAGGAATGCAAATTCTTTCTGGTCTTAAAAAAGATGGAAAAGAATGGAATGGTGGAAAAATCATTGATCCTAATAGTGGAAAGGAATACAAAGCAAAAATGTCTCTTAACGGAAATGATAAATTAGACGTAAGAGGTTTTATCGGGATTTCTCTTGTAGGAAGAACGCAAACTTGGCAACGAGTTAAATAAAAATCAAAACAAAAACGAAAAGGTTACTCTGAGTAATCAAACCCACAAAATTTTACTCTATAATGACTATTTCTAAAAGAATAGTCATTATTTTTTTTACGTAAATTTGTAACTTCAAAACTAAGGTTTTGATTTTCTAAAATACATCAATGAGTTTAATTAAAAGAGCGTTCTCATACGCAAAACCATATAGAACTTCGTTTGTTACAGCGATTATATTCAATTTACTCTATGCACTTTTCAATGTAATTGCATTGGCTTTTATGATGCCAATTTTGAGTGTTTTGTTTGGTGAAAAAACAACTGGAGTTATCGCAAAACCTATTTATTCTGGTGATTTGGGTAATCTGAAACAATTTTTTTCAGATTATTCAGCTTATTATATGAATGAGCTTTCTCAAACTCAAGGACCAGTTTATGTGTTAGCGATTTCGTGTGTGATATTTATTATTGCATTTTTATTTCGAAATATTTTCAGTTTTCTTTCAGAAACTTGTTTGGTAGATTTACGTTCGGGTGTGACACGTGATTTACGTGTTGATATTCATAACAAAATTATTGATTTGCCAGTTGCTTATTTTACTGAAAAACGAAAAGGAGATATGTTAAATCGTATTTCTAGTGATGTAAATGAGGTTGAATCTAATATTTTAAATTCAGTCGTAGAAATCATACGTTCACCAATTATGATTATCTTTTTCGTTGTAGTATTATTTACAGTTAGCTATCAATTAACAATTTTCGCTATTTTGGTTTTTCCGATTATGGGAACAATTATTTCGTTGATTGGAAAAAGTCTGAAAAAAGCTGCTGCTCATGCGCAAGACGAATTATCTAACATTATTACTTATGTAGACGAAACACTTTCTTCGCTTAAGATTATCAAAATTTTTAACGCAGAAGATCAAGTAAAAGGTCGTTTTGATGAATCGATTAATCGTTATCGAAAATATCTTCAAAAAGTAATGAAAAAACGTGCTTTGGCTTCACCAACAAGTGAATTTTTAGGTGCTGTTACAATTGGATTAATTGTTTTTTTTGGTGGTAAATTATCGTTAGAAGGAAATGGTTTAACAGGATCACAATTTATTTTTTATATCGCAACATTTTATACATTATTAGATCCGATTAAACGCTTTTCGAAAGCATTATCAGATGTACAAAAAGGAGAAGTTTCTGCAAAGAGAATTTTTGAAGTTTTGGATGCTGATGTTTCGATAAAAGATGTTCCAGATGCTAAAGGAATTGATGCGTTTGAAGATAAAATTGAGTTTAGAAATGTCACATTTGCTTATGGAAAACATAATGTGATCGAGAATTTTAATTTAACAATTAATAAAGGAGAAACCGTTGCTTTAGTTGGGCAATCTGGTTCTGGAAAATCGACTTTGGCGAATTTAATTACTCGTTTTTGGGATGTGAAATCAGGTCAAATTTTGATTGATGGAATTGATATTAAACATATAAAATTAAATGATTATCGCTTGTTATTTGGTTTGGTTACGCAAGATTCTATTTTGTTTAATGATACAATTTTTAATAATATTTCATTAGGTGATAAATCTCCAAATTTGGAAAAAGTAGAATATGCTGCGCAAATTGCAAATGCGGAAGAGTTTATTGTAAAAATGCCAGAAAAATATCAAGAGTCAGTAGGAGAGGGAGGTAGCAAGCTTTCTGGTGGACAAAAACAACGTTTAAGTATTGCGCGTGCGGTTTATAAAAATCCACCGATTATGGTTTTGGATGAAGCGACTTCTGCTTTGGATACGAAATCTGAAAAATTGGTACAAGTTGCCTTGAATAATATGATGCAAAATCGTACTTCTTTGGTTATTGCGCACCGTTTATCAACAATTCAGAATGCGGATAAAATTGTAGTAATGGAAGCAGGTAAAATTATTGAACAAGGAAATCATCATTCACTTATTGAGAAAAAAGGCGTTTATGCCAATTTGGTAAATATGCAGAATTTTGAATAAATGAAGTATATACAAACTAAAAAAATCCGCTTATTAAGCGGATTTTTTTGTTATATTTTAAATCGATTTAATTTCAAAACCTAATTGTTTCCAGTCTTCCCAAAATGTTGGGTAAGATTTTTCTACGACCATTTCATTCTCAATTCGAATTGGGTAAATTTGTGCTAAAGGCGCCATACACATTGCCATTCTGTGGTCGTTATATGTTGCTAAAGTTGGCGTTTTTTCAAAATTATTATAACCTTCTATCGTTAATGAATCGTTTGTAATTGTTATAATTGCTCCAAATTTTTCCAACTCATTTTTAAGTGCGACTAAACGGTCTGTTTCCTTGATTTTTAGTGTTTCTAAACCAGTTAAATGACATTTTGTTTTCAATCCCACACAAGTTGCAGAAATCGTCTGTGCAATATCTGGAGTATTGATTAAATTTAATTCGATGATAGATTTTGGTATGAAATTATCTTCATTTTTTAATGTTAAAACTCCATTTTCAAAAGTTGAAATTACACCAAAATTTTCTGCATAAATATGTTTTAAAGCTGAATCTCCTTGTAAAGAATCTTCGAAATAAGTTGAGATTTTAATTTCAGAATTCTGCGATAAAGCAATCAAACTATAATAATATGAAGCTGAACTCCAATCAGATTCTACTTGTAATGTTTGAGCTTTGATGTTTTCAGTAAAAGGAATTTTGATTGTATTTCCTTCGAAAATTGCATTAATTCCAACTTTATTCAATAATTGAATTGTCATTTGAATATAAGGAACAGAAATAATTTTTCCATCCAACTTTATCGTTAATCCATTTTCTAATTTCGTTCCGATCAAACATAAAGCCGAGATATATTGAGAACTAATGTTAGAAGGGATTGTAATAGAATCTTTCGTTATTTTTTTTCCAACAATCGATAAAGGCGGATAACCTTCGTTTTCTTGATACGAAATTTCTGCACCCAACTCATTCAAGGAGTCAACTAAAACTTTTATTGGACGTTGTTTCATTCTTTCAGAACCTGTCAACGTTATTTTTCGTCCATCTTGAATAGAAAAATAAGCCGTTAAAAATCGCATGGCAGTTCCCGCGTGGTGAATATCAACTAAATCAGTTTTGTTCGCTAACGCTTTTTGCATTAATTGAGAATCTTCTGAATTTGAAACATTTTCTAATGTCAAAACATTCTCAAATAATTGACTTAATAGCAACAAACGATTGCTTTCGCTTTTAGAACCTGTGATGGCTAATTGATTGTTTATAGGAGATTTTAGAGCAGAAATTTCAATCATATTTATTTTAATTTATCATTATTTTGATGACGATCGTGGTCACGTTTTGTTTTATAATCTAATTTTTTGTAAAAAGCTGATTCTAAATCAACACCTGTTTGATTTGCCAAACAAAGCGCTACAAAAATAACATCTGCCAATTCTTCGCCAAGATCTTTGTTTTTATCGGATTCTTTCTCCGATTGTTCACCGTAACGACGCGCAATAATACGTGCAACTTCTCCTACCTCTTCAGTTAATTGTGCCATATTTGTTAATTCGTTAAAATAACGAACACCATGTTCTTTTATCCAATTATCAACGTCTGTTTGTGCTTGTTTAAGGCTCATCTTATTTTAAATTTTAAAAGTTAAAGGTACAAAAATAAAAAGCCAACTTGTATTTGGAGTTGGCTTTATTCGATGTTTAGAATATTTTTTTATTGTTTTACCAAA
>NZ_DKSQ01000001.1:0-51986 GCF_002472765.1 Empedobacter sp. UBA7252 | reverse complement strand
AACCAAAATCACTTGCTGACTTTCTGCATTAATGATATTTGTTAAAAATTCTTTCAATGGTTTATAGTATTGTGCAGGTAAAATACTGTATGGAATAACTTTTTGGGCTTGAGCGATAATAAAACCATCTTTTTCAATTACTTTATATGCATATCCACCAGCTTGATCAGGCATTGTAAATTGCTTTTCAGTTGGTAAAGATTCGACTTTGTAACCTTCTGGAATTTTAATTTTAATTGTATTTGTATTCGTAGTTGGTGCACCAAACTCAATATTGTAATTACGTTGATCTAGATTTAAATTATGTTTTGTATTCGCAACAAATAAAAATGGATTGAATAATATTTTATTTCCAGCCACATCTACTTTTACATCATCAAATTTGAATTGATGACGAATTACATTTTGTTTGTTATCTTGTGTTTTAAATTCTGAAATTTCAAAATTGTAATCTTCTACAAATTCTTTTTCAAACGCTTTTGGATCATCTGCGATTTCACTTTTATCAAACATATAAAAATAATTATCACGAACATTAGAAAATAAACCTTTCAAATTTCCATCAGCTTTTAAATCTGCCGTAATTGATATTTTATCATTGGTCATAACCGAATTACGAAGAGGAACTTCTTTTATTCCTTTTTCATTTACCATAAATCCACGATCGTTGATTGCTCGAATTGGTAATAAATTAATTTGAGCATTTTTATCAGTTGCATCCATTAAATAAAATTCATTATCTATTGTTGCTCCAACAATTACATAATTCAATTTGCTACGTGAAGGAAACGAATAATTGATTAAACCATTTTGCAACGTACTCAAAACAATTGGATTTGCGTCTAATCCAGCTTTACGCAACATAGCTGTTAACATAAGATTGATATCCGCTGAATTTCCAGATTTTTCGTTAAATGCTTTTCGAATTCCTTTATCTGTATATTGACCTAAATAATCATTCCAAGCCATGTTGTTTTTTACATAATTGTAAATTGCTTGAGCTTTTTCAATATTTGTAGATTTTCCAACAATTGTAGCGTTTACTGTTTCATCTAAAAAGTTATTTCCATTTAATTGTCGACCAAATTCTTCGTGATCCATCAAATCTTTTCCAATACGTTCCCAAGTTGTAGAAAAATTTTCTGAGGTTCTTCCGGGAACCACAAAAGAAGCTAACTCAAACTGAATACTTGCTAACATATTTCTCGGATTAAGCACATAAGCTTCGCGAGAATAAGAAGGTAAATTAACTAATGAATAAGTTTGTGTATCAATCTTTAATTTATGATTACTTGATGTCGCGCCTTGATTTCCCATATCTCCACCAAAAGATGTAACACCTCTGTTTCCAAAAGAAGTAGTTGAAAAAGTATCTTCTTTGGAATTTTTTGTTAATTTAGGAGCAAATTCACCTCTTAAATCTTGTTGATAATTAAAATATTCTTGATTTTGCATCGTGAAATTACTCGTAACTACAGGAATCGATTGTTGAAAATACCACGTATCAGTATTTCCATAGAAAGGGGAAATAATTTCGTATGTATATTCTAAGATTGATCCATTTTTTACATTTGGAAATGTAAACGTTTGTTTATCCATAAAACGATGGACTTTATCTAAGAAAATATCTTTTTTCTCAACTTTTTGTTCAATAATTTTTCCATTTTCAAGGTTATAGGTAACCGCTTTTAAAGTAATCAATTTATCTTGATCTGATCCTGAGCTTTTGTAAAGAGGAATTTCTATTTTTAAAACATCATCAGGTGTTTTATCCTTATCAAAAACAATTACTCTATAAAAAACTTTCTTTGTTTGCTCAACACCGCCTTGATTGGTATTAAAACTAACTTTATAATTTCCGTCAGCATATAAAACTTCTGCAGGAGCGTCAGCTTGAATTGTACTTTTTGTTTTCTCGAAATCTTGTTTAGATAGTTTTCCAAATTTTACATCTTGAGCAAAACTCGAAACGGTTGCAACTGTCGCAACAATCGTAAATATTGTTTTCATATTAGTGTTATAATTTTTCTAAAAGTAGTTTTGTGTTATCGTAACCCGAAATTTGTCTTCTAAATTCTACATATTCGTTGTATTTTTCTTTTGAGAAAGTTCCTGAAAATTGTTTGTAAATACGTTTTATTTCGAATGCATTATTTTCTTTTGGATTGATTTCTAATTGATATTCACCAAAAGCTGATTTCACAATTATAGCATCAAATTTTTGTGGTAATTTATAACCAGAAGGAAGTGTCAATGTATACGAAACTTCGTCAACATATCCTGTCTCGATGTTGAAATCAAACTTTCTATCTTTCATTTTTTTGACAGAAGTCTCTTCTTTATTCACTGGAATAATATTCAGAATGATGTTATTTCCTTGAATTTTAGCATAATTTGGTGCTGAAAACTCGAAATTTGAAGTGAAAACAGCATTTTTCCAATCATTATTAAATTCTTTCTTTTTGAATGATATTCCTTGTAAGTAAGAAAATCGATTTTTTAAACGAACATCAAGTTCTTTCTCGCTTAATTGATTAAATCTTGCAAAATTCTCATAAATCAAACCTTTGGAAGTTTCAGAAAAATCAAAATTTAATGTCCCATCTGCTAAAAGTGTTGCATTTCCATTCACGAATAATTGATTATCTTCTGTTTTGAATTGTTGTGAAGGAATAATTTTTCCGCCTTTTTCATCAACAATTAATACTTTTCTATTTCCTGCAAAATCACCTAAATAATTATAAGGAGCTGTTTGACTTGTTGCTTCTAACCAAATATCTTTTCCATTTAGAGGTATATAAACAATCATGTGATTTCCTTGTTGATACATCATTTGCTCATCAATATCAATTGGATTTCCAGCAAATAATATGGTGTGATACGATTTGATATTCACTGCATCTAACATTCCAATCATATAATTAGATAAGGCTTTGCAATCGCCATAACTTTTGCTCTCAACATAAGAATTCGGAAAAGGCGAAAGTCCTCCAATTCCCAGTTGTACACCAATATATCGAACTTTATTTTGCAAATGTTTGTACAAAATCTGAACTTTTTCTTCATCCGACTTTGCTTCTTTTACCATATTTTGAAAAACAGATTTTTGAGCTGGAGTAAAATCTAATTTTGTACGAATTAAATTATCAAAAGTCCATTTTCCGTAATCATTCCAATTGTCAAAATTTCCTTTAACACCATCGATATTGATTTGATTTGAAGCTAAAATAGCGCGAGGAAATATTTTTTGACTTCCAACCATTTGATCTTCTTCATTAAATGCCAAAACATTGTTTAATGAATAGCTCAAATTATTGTTATTTCCTGTTTTTGCAATGTCAAAACCTTTAAAATTATCTTCTTTCAATCGAATGGTTGAAGATGTTTTATTGACAAATTGATAAGACGATTTTTCGATTGATAAATTTGCTGCTCGTATAGGTGACCAACGCGGAATCCAAAGTGTATTTTTGTTCGTTGTAACAATTTTATAATTTATCGTGTAAGGATAATTTGTTGGAGTATAATTTAAATATTTGATGCGATCATCCGTGTACATTTGTCCACCTGTTACATAACTTTGGTCACCAAAATCTTTGGTCTTGAATTTTTTAATTTCTTTTCCATTTGCATCATACAAAGTTGCCTCGAATAAGTCAATTTTCGTATTTGCATCATAATTCGCTTGCGCACCAACATAATTATCGCCTGCTTTAGTCAAAACTGTTACGACAACGTCTTCCGTATATTTTAGTTCATCAACTTTGAGAAGTTCTATTTTTTCTTCGTTTTTGCGCACAACAGCATAAGCATCTTTTATCAAATCGTCTGGAATCTGATCAACTGCATAGTTTTGCGCAAAAGAAAATGAACTAATCAAAAAAGTTAAAAAAAGTAGAGTTTGTTTCATTCAATATCTATTAATCAAGTTATTCTTTATTTTTTGAATCGATAAAAATGGTTACAGGACCATCATTCAACAATTCGACTTTCATATCTGCACCAAAAATTCCTCTTTGTACAGGTTTGAAATTTGATTCTAAAACGTTCAAAAATGTTTCATATTGTACGTTTGCTATGTCCGGTTTTGACGCTTTGATATATGACGGACGATTTCCTTTTTTCGTAGACGCATGCAACGTAAATTGAGACACAACCAAAATATCTCCATTTGTTTGCTGTACATCCAAATTCATCACATCATTTTCATCATTGAAAATTCGGAGTTTAATTATTTTTTTCGAAATCCATTCAAAATCTTCCTTCGTATCATCAGGTTCAAAACCAACCAATGCCAAAATTCCGCTTTCAATTTTTCCTGTTATTTCTCCATCTACCATTACAGAAGCATGTTGCACACGCTGTAAAATCACTCGCATAATTCTAGTTTTATTGATTTAAAATCGATTTGAATTTAAGAAATTATTAACAAATAAAAAAACGTTACAACTCATCTTTTAAATGTGTTATAACGTTTGTTGTAATTTAAGTTTAGAAAGCAATCGCTATAGGTTTAAGTTAGTTGGTTAAAATAGATTTCCTCATCTGCAATTATCGCATAATATAACTCATAGAGCTTTGACATTTTTTTTGCATTGATGATTTCTTGTTCTATATTTTTTATTCTGTTTTCTTTATTTTCAGAATTATCAAATTCAGCAATCCACAATTTATTTGGATTTAATGGTTTCCAATTTAAATCTTCTAAATGCAATAAAAATCTTTCTTTTTGTTCCTTTGTACATTCCTCAAAATCTAAAGCGATTTTTACGGATAAATTGCTCATTCAATTAATTTTAACAAAAATAAAATGAGAAATTGAATTATTTTTACGTGAAACCGTAATTTGAGAAAATAAAAAAGCCATTTCATAAGAAACGGCTTTTTTATTATTTTTCGGTATAAATATCTTCTTCTAAAAAAGTGAGATAATTTTCGTAGCGAGAAACTGCGATTTCACCAATTTCTACTGCATAACGTACAGCACATTTTGGCTCGTTAACGTGAATACAATTATCAAATTTACAATTGTGTTTCAGTTCTAAAATTTCAGGAAAATAACCTTGTAATTCGGTTTTGTCGATATGAACCAAACCAAATTCCTTAATTCCAGGCGTATCGATAATGAAACCTCCAAAAGGCCATTCGTACATCTGTGCAAAAGTTGTGGTATGTTGTCCTTTGCTATTAAAATCAGAAACTTCGTGCGTTTTTAGGTTCAAATCAGGGTTTAAAGTATTCAACAACGTTGATTTTCCAACGCCAGAATGTCCCGAAACCAAACTCACTTTATCTTTCATTCGATTTTTTACAAGATCTAAATTTAGACCAGTTTCAGCAGAAATATCAAGACTTTCGTAACCGATAGAATTGTAAATTGATTTATAAATTTCTAACTCAGCCATTTCATCTTCCGTGTATGAATCCATTTTGTTGAATAAAATTACAACAGGAATATGATAAGCTTCGGCAGTAATCAAAAAACGGTCAATAAAACCAAACGAAGTTTTGGGATTAGAAAGCGTTACAACCAAAAAAGCAACATCAATGTTAGAGGCAATAATATGCGTTTTTTTGGATAGATTAACAGATTTTCGTATGATGTAATTTTTGCGATCATGAATTTTTGTAATGACTGCAATATCATCTTTGTCAATCTCAAACTCAACCTCATCTCCAACAGCAATTGGATTGGTATGTTTGATATTGGCTATTCTAAATTTTCCCCTAATTCTTGCCTGATAGGTTGCACCATCTTCGGTTAAAAGATGATACCAACTACCAGTAGATTTTATGACAATTCCTTTCAATATTGTTTAAATTTTTTCTTCTTTTTTTACCATAATTTGGTTTTGTTGCGCAACAGATTCTTGGTGAATTGCTTGCAATAATTTGTCAACAAAATCTTCAGATAAACCTAAAGAAACTCCTGCTTTTACAGAATTATCTTTGATTTGTTTCCAACGATCTGGCTGAAAAACTGCCACATTATGTTCTTTTTTCAATTCTCCGATAGAGTTTGCAACTTTCATACGTTGAGCAATTGCATCTAAAATAGAGTTATCTAATTCATCAATTTGATGACGTAAATTCTGAATTCCAGTTTTGTAAATTGCATCTGGATCATCAGAAACACGAATTTCTAAATCTTTTAAGATTTCTAATAAACGAGCTGGTGTTACTTGTTGAGCTGCATCAGACCAAGCTTCATCAGGATTATTGTGTGTTTCGATCATCAATCCATTGTATTCAAAGTTGAAAGCTTGCTGTGCAACATCAAATAATCCTGTTCTGTTTCCGCAAATGTGTGATGGGTCACAAATAATTGGCACGTTTGGTAATTTGTTTTTGAAATCTAATGCAATTTGCCATTGTGGATTGTTACGGTATTTTGTCTTTTTGTACGTTGAAAAACCACGGTGAATAGCACCTAAGTTTTTGATTCCTTGACCTTCTAAACGCTCCAAAGCACCAATCCATAAATCTAAATCTGGATTTACAGGATTTTTAACCAAAACTGTTTTGTCTGTATCACGTAAAGCTTCAGCAATTTCTTGTACTGTAAAAGGGTTTACCGTAGAACGAGCACCAATCCATAAAACGTCAACATCATATTCTAACGCTAATTTTGCGTGATTTGCATTGGCGATTTCAGTTGCGATTTTCATTCCGAATTCGTCTTTTACTTTTTTCAACCAGTTTAATCCGATTGCACCAACTCCTTCGAAACAATTTGGTTTAGTACGAGGCTTCCAAATTCCCGCACGGAAAACTTGCACATAATCTTTGTCCAAATCTTCAGCGATTGTCATCATTTGTTTTTCACTTTCTGCACTACAAGGTCCAGCGATGATCATTGGTTTATCGTATTCTTTTATCCAGTTATTGTTTTCCATAACATTTACAAATTTAAGATTTAATATTTATTTTATTTGAGAGTAATTATTTATTTAATATTCGACGTATGTCGTTTGTGTTTTTTAAATATTGATGAATATCTTCGGCGTCTTTTTCTTCGATCATTTTTCTGATTTTAGAAATTTGAGTTTGATAAGCATCAATAGCATTGAGTAAATTTTCTCGATTCTGAATCAAAATTGGTGTCCACATATCTGGTGAACTTTTTGCTAAACGAACCGTAGATTCGAAACCAGATCCAGCCATGTCAAAAATTGCATCTTCATTCTTTTCTTCTTCCAAAACTGTTTGTCCTAAAGCGAAAGATGTAATGTGCGAAAGATGAGAAACGTACGCAATGTGCGCATCATGCGCTTCCGAAGTCATTGTTTTAACATTCATCCAGAGCGATTGATAAATTTTTCTTACTTTTTTTACTGCTTCTTTTTCGCTTTCTTCAATATCACACAAAATCGCAACTTTGTTTAAAAACAACTCAGGAAAAGCAGCTTTTGGTCCAGAATTTTCCGTTCCTGCGATTGGGTGTGTGGCAACAAATTGTTTTCTTTTGGGATGACTTAAAACTTTTTTACAAATTCCAGCTTTTGTTGATCCCATGTCCATTACAATCGTTTTATCATTAATTTGATCTAAAATCTCTGGTAAAACTTTTTGAATTGAATTAATTGGAACCGCAATCACTACTAAATCTGATTGAGAAAGTGCTTCATTCAAAGGAGCGATTTCATCCACAATTCCTAATTCTAAAGCTTGAATTTGATGTTCAATATTTTGATCAACACCGATTATTTTTTCGGCAACACCAACTTTTTTTAATGCTAAAGCAAAAGAACCTCCGATTAATCCTAAACCGATTACTGAAATTATTTTCATGCTTCTAATCTTCTCTTTACTTCAATCAACTTCTCGACAGGTGCGCAAAGTGAAAATCTTATAAATCCTTCACCATTGCTTCCGAAAATACTTCCTGGTGTAATAAATACTTTTTTATTGTATAAAATTTCATCAATAAATTTTTTATCATCTTTTCCTTCTGGAAGCTTCGCCCAAATAAACATTCCTGCTGCATTGGGATTATATTTTACATTTAAAATATCAGCGATTTCCCAAATGATTCTTCGTCTTTCTGCGTAAATTTTTGTTAATTCATCGTACCAAGAATCATCAACTAAAAGAGCTTTTGTCGCGGCTTTTTGTATCGCAAAATTCATTCCCGAATCCATATTTGACTTTACTTTTAGAATAGAATTAATAAAACTTTCTTTTCCAATCACCATTCCTACTCGCCAACCTGCAATGTTAAAGGTTTTGCTTAATGAATTCAGTTCGATACAAACATCTTTTGCACCTTCAATTCCTAAGATGCTTGTCGGTTCATCGTTCAAAATAAAACTATACGGATTATCATTTACGATTAAGATATTGTGACGAGTTGCAAACTCTACTAATTTTCTAAGAACGTCTTTTGGGGCTTTGGCTCCGGTTGGCATATGTGGATAATTGAGCCACATAATTTTTGGTTTTTGCTCGGCTAATTTTTCTAACTGATCAAAATCTGGAAGCCAATCATTTTCATTTTTCAAATCGTAGAATAAAGGTTCTGCTTGCACTAATTCTGTAACAGATGAATAAGTTGGATATCCAGGATTTGGAATTAAAACTTTATCACCTTCATTCAAAAATGCCATCGAAATGTGCATAATTCCTTCTTTAGAGCCCATAAGTGGCAAAATTTCTGTTGAAGGATTGGCGTCTACATCAAATTTGTTTTTGTAAAAACTTGCCATTGCTTCGCGCATTTCTGGAATTCCGCGATAACTTTGATAGCCATTGATTCCGTTTCGTGAACTTTTGATTAATTCCTCGATCACATCTGGATGAGGTTGTAAATCTGGACTTCCAATTCCTAATGAAATGATTGGAATGTCGGTTTTCATGTTCGCTATTTCTTGTAATTTTTTCGAGAAATAATATTCTTGAACACTTTGTAATCGTTGGGCTTCTGCTATCATTTTTTCCCCAGTTTATATTCGCCTAATATTTCTAAATCCGTTAACTTTCTTGCAATTTTTCCAAGCAATTCATAATATTGTTCTTTTTGCTCGAACGTAATGTCAATATGGAAAGAGTATTCCCAAGGTTTTTCAATAATCGGAACAGATTGTATTTTGTCCATATTTATTCCACATTCTGCAATTTGATTTAATACATCTACTAAAGCACCAGCTTTATGTGGAACAGAAAAACGCATCGAAACTTTATTGAAATCTTCGTAATCGTTGTGCTCGCGTTGCAATACAAAAAAGCGAGTAAAATTATCTTGAAACGTCTGAATACTTGAAGCTAAAATGTCTAATCCATATACTTCTGCCGCTTTTCTTGAGGCAATTGCAGCAACATCATTCAAATCTTGCTCAATAATATCTTTGGCTGTTAATGCAGTGTCGATATCATTTACAACGCGCCATGTTGGATGTTTTTCAAGGAACTTATCACATTGTAACAATGCCATTTGGTGCGAACGAACTTCTTTTATATCATCTAAAGTTTGTCCTTTTTTTACCATCAATTGATGTTGAATTGATAAATAAATTTCTCCAACAACTTTCAAATTATATTTCGTTAGCAATGCATAGTTTGGTAAAATTGCCCCAGCAATTGTGTTTTCAATTGCCATGATTGCTTTTTCAACTTTTCCCTTTGCAAGCGACTTTGCTAAAGTTTTGAATGTGTCGCATTCTACAATTTCGATGTCATTTCCTAAATAATTATTGGCAGCTTCGTGATGATATGAACCAATGTAACCTTGTATTGCAACTCTTTCTTTCATTTTTTTCCACAAAAAAAGTCCCACAAATTGCGGGACTTTATATTATCTTATTATGAATGTTAACAATCAATTTTGACAACGCAGTCCCTGCTCTCCTGGATAATATCCAAAAAAGTAAAAAAAGAATGCGTTAAAATAATTGAATGTTGCCATTTCGTTTTTCTAATTGTTTTACAAATCTAAAAAATAATTTTTCAGTTATCCAAATCTTTTTTGCTAATTTTATCGAAAATTTTTCATCAAATGGGAATAATCATTACAGATTTAGTAAAAAAATACGGTGAACAGATGGCTTTAGACAAAGTTTCGTTTTCTATAAATAATGGCGAAGTTGTTGGTTTACTTGGACCAAATGGAGCAGGAAAATCGACATTGATGAAAAGTATTACCAATGCAATAAATGCAGATTCTGGTGAAATTTCTGTGAATGATTTTAATGTTTCGACGCAACCAATTGAATCGAAAAAGTTGATTGGATTTTTGCAAGAAAATAATCCATTGTACATGGATATGTATGTAAGAGAGTATTTGGAATTTGTAACAAATATTCGAAATGTGCCTAAATCAAAAATTGATGAAGTCATTGAAAAAGTAGGTTTATCACCAGAAAAACATAAGAAAATTCATCAATTATCTAAAGGATATAAACAGCGTGTTGGATTGGCGCAAGCGATTATTTCTAGCCCAGAAATTTTAATTTTAGATGAGCCTACAAATGGTTTGGATCCAAATCAAATTATTGAAATTAGAGAGGTAATTAAAGAAATTGGAAAAGAAAAAACGGTGATACTTTCGACACATATTATGCAAGAAGTAGAAGCGCTTTGTTCGCGTGTAATCCTCTTGAATAAAGGAAAAATTGTAGCCGATCAAGCGATAGAAGAATTTAAAGGACAATATAAAAACTTGGAAGAAGCTTTTCATGTTTTAACACAATAAAAAAAAATCCGTCCATTGAGCGGATTTTTTTGTGAATTATTTCTTTTTCAAGATAAAAACTTCTTTGATTTTTTCTGGATCAACTTTATCGTTTTTCGTTGTTTTTTCAAGTTTTGCAATCAAGTGATTTACTTCTTCTTCAGAAGCTGGACCACCAAGATTTTCTCCATTTACGCGAGAATCTTCTAAAACTTTTCCAGTCGAATCTAAAATTACCCAAAAAGGCAAACCTTGATTTTTTCCTCCTAATTTCTCATTGATAGCATCTCCACCAGGAGTTTCTAAATTTTTCTTCTCTGCACGTTCTTGTACAGTAATAAATGTTTTGACATAATTCGCATCAAAATATGGTTTCACAGCTGGATCGTCCATATTTTTTTCCATCTTTTTACACCATCCGCACCAAGAAGCATGAAAAATTAAAAAGACATTTTTATTTTCAACCTTCGCTTGATTTTGAGCTTTTGTTAATATTTCTGTTGCTGTTTGCGCGTTTACGATTCCTGCGAAAGCAATCATAAAACTTACGATTAAGGCTTTTAATTTCATTGTAATAAGTATTTAAGTAAATGTAAATAAATAATTGTATTTTCAATAAAAAATTAACACTTATGAAACATTTTTTAGGATTTATCTTTTTGCTATTTCTTGTGAGTTGCGCATCCAATAATATAAAAACAATTGAAGGAAAATGGAAACAAGATTTTTTGGATTATAAATCGAAAGTGGTAGAAGTTCCTTTGACAAAGAGTGATGCGGTTATGGATGTTTCAAGAAATAAATCAAAATTAAAAATAGAATTTGATTTTCAAGATGGTTATGAAAAAGATGTGACAGATTCTGTTGTGTTTAATTTTCCTCAACTCAAATTCAGAAAAATAAATCTTGATAAAACTTCTAATTATTATGATTTAACTTATAATGCGACTTGCGATTGTTTTTATGGTGAAATGAAATCATATTCTGGAAATGTATTAA
Organism: Empedobacter sp. UBA7252; assembly: GCF_002472765.1. NCBI lineage: Bacteria > Pseudomonadati > Bacteroidota > Flavobacteriia > Flavobacteriales > Weeksellaceae > Empedobacter > Empedobacter sp. UBA7252. The sequence goes on along the minus strand of NZ_DKSQ01000001.1, from coordinate 40,321 downwards.
ATATAAAATTGAACAGAGTTTCTTCGGTTAAATAAATTTAATGGAAATCATTATCTTTGCACAAAATTATTAGAACATCGTTCTAATATTCAATCATTAAAAAAAGAGACAACATATATGAAATGTGGAATTGTTGGATTGCCTAATGTTGGTAAATCTACTTTATTTAACTGTTTGTCGAATGCAAAGGCGCAATCGGCGAATTATCCTTTCTGTACAATTGAACCAAATGTAGGAACAGTTTCTGTACCAGATACTCGTCTAAATCAGTTAGAAGCAATTGTAAATCCAGAGCGCGTTGTGCCTGCGGTTGTAGAAATTGTAGATATTGCTGGTTTAGTAAAAGGAGCAAGTAAGGGAGAAGGTTTAGGAAATCAATTTTTAGGAAATATCCGCGAGTGTAATGCAATTATTCACGTTTTACGTTGTTTCGAAAACGAAAATATTACACATGTTGATGGTTCTATTAATCCATTGCGTGATAAAGAAACAATTGATATTGAGTTGCAATTGAAAGATTTGGATACAGTTACAAAACGTATCGATAAATCTAAAAAAGCAGCAAAAGCGGGAAATAAAGACGAACAAAAAGTTGTAGAAGTTTTAACAGCTGTAATCGCTCATTTAGAAGAGTTGAAAAATGTTCGTGAGATGGATTTGGACGAAAAAGAGCAAGAAATTGTAGATTCGTTACAATTAATTACTTCTAAACCAGTTTTGTACTTATGTAATGTAGACGAATCTGCTGCAAAAGACGGAAACGAGTGGGTAGAAAAAGTAAAAGAAGCTGTAAAAGATGAGCATGCTGAAGTGTTGATTTTAGCGGCACAAATTGAAGCTGATATCAATGAATTAGAAACGTTTGATGAACGTCAAATTTTCTTAGAAGAATTAGGATTAGAAGAGCCAGGCGTTAATCGTTTGATTCGTTCTGCTTACACACTGTTAGATTTAGAAACTTATTTCACAGCAGGTGTAAAAGAAGTTCGTGCCTGGACAATCAAAAAAGGTTCTACAGGACCACAAGCGGCTGGAGTTATTCATACAGATTTCGAAAAAGGATTTATTCGTGCAGAGGTAATCAAATTTGAGGATTTTATTACATACGGATCAGAATCTAAATGTCGTGAAGCAGGAAAATTAAACGTAGAAGGAAAAGCGTACATCGTACAAGATGGTGATATCATGCATTTCTTGTTTAATGTTTAAGATTTAAATTATATCTATATAAAAAGCTCAATCGAAAGATTGAGCTTTTATTTTTCTACAAACTTTTCAAATTTTCTAAAGCCATTAAAAGTGTTTCATCCTTTTTAGCAAAACAAAATCGAATTACTTTGTTATCTGTTTTATCATGGTAAAATGCTGAAATTGGTATCGTCGCAACTTTATTTTTGATGGTTAACTGTTTTGCAAACTCATCATCAGATAAATCACTTATTTTAGCATAATTTGCACTTACAAAATAAGTTCCTTCGCAAGGCAAAACTTCAAAATTTGTTGAAGCTAAACCTTTAACAAATAAATCTCTTTTTTGTTGAAAAAAATCATTCAAATGCAAGTAATGATCAGGTTTTTCTAAATAATCTGCAATTGCATATTGTGATGGTGTATGCGTAGAAAAAGTATTGAATTGGTGACATTTTCTAAACTCTTTCATCAATTCTTTTTCGGCTAAAATATAACCGATTTTCCAACCAGTTATGTGAAATAATTTTCCGAAAGAACCTACGATGAAAATCTTGTCTTTTACTGATTTTAATTTTGCAAAACTTTGATGCGATTTTCCATCAAATGTAATGTGCTCATAAACTTCATCTGCAAGCAAATAACAATTTGAATCTTTTAGGATTTGTTCAAATTGTTTTAAATCATTTTCGGATAAAATTTTTCCAGTTGGATTATTCGGATTATTAACGATAATCAATTTCGTTTTATCATTAATTTTTTTCTTCAATTCTTCAAAATCGATAGAATATTCAGGATATTTTAGCTGAATTGGAACAATTTTTCCTCCAAATAATTCAACCGTTGGTTGATATAAATCGTAAGCAGGTTCAAAAATAATTACTTCATCATTTGGATGAATTAATGTAGAAACAACATTAAAAATCGCTTGACTTGCACCACTCGTAATGTTAATTTCATTCTGAAAATCGTAATCAGATTGATAAAGATTAGAATATTTTTCTGAAAGTAATACACGCAATTTTTCGACGCCAGTCATTGGCGCGTACTGATTGTAATTTTGTGTTGAATAATAATTTAAACGACTAATTAATTCAGAATCTGCATTAAAGTCAGGAAAACCTTGCGCTAAATTAATCGCTTGATGTTCATTTGCCAATTGACTCATTACCGAAAAAATGGTTGTCGAAACATTGGGTAGTTTAGATTTTATCATATTGGTAAATTAGGTCGTTTTTGCTCAAAATCAAAACAATGAACCTTAATATTTTTAGGAAATTTTTTCTTATTTTTGTAAAACTCGTTTAACACTCAACAACTCAAATGTCAGAATTAGATCAACAAGTAAATTATACGGAAGACAATATCAAAACCCTTGATTGGCGCGAACATATTCGCATGCGACCTGGGATGTATATTGGGAAGCTGGGAGATGGTTCGTCTCAAGATGATGGAATTTATATTTTGTTGAAGGAGATTGTAGATAACTGTATCGATGAATTTGTGATGGGTGCAGGAAAAACAATCGAAATTAATCTGCGCGAAGATGAGGTAACGGTTCGTGATTATGGACGTGGAATTCCGCTTGGAAAAATGGTTGACGCCGTTTCTAAGATGAATACAGGTGGTAAATATGATTCACAAGCTTTCAAAAAATCGGTTGGTTTAAATGGTGTTGGTACAAAAGCTGTAAATGCGTTGTCAACATCGTTTCGAGTGCAATCTATTCGAGATGGAAAAACACGTATTGCAGAGTTTGAGCAAGGGATTTTAGCAAATCAAGAAGATGAAAAAGAAACATCTTTACGAAAAGGAACTAAAATTACATTTATCCCAGATAAATCGATTTTCTTGAATTTTAAATTCAGAAAAGAATATGTAGACAAAATGTTGAAAAACTATGTTTACTTAAATCCAGGATTGAAAATTATTTTCAATGGAGAAGAATTCTTTTCGAAAGACGGATTGAAAGATTTATTGAATGATAATATCGAGGAAGAAACAATTTATGATATCATCCATTTGAAAGGAGAAGATATCGAAATTGCGATGACGCACAGCTCGAAATCATATTCGGAAACGTATTATTCTTTTGTGAATGGTCAAAATACAACGCAAGGAGGAACACATTTAACAGCTTTTAAAGAGGCTGTTGTGAAAACTGTTCGCGAATTTTATAATAAAAATTATGATCCTGCGGATATTAGAAAATCAATTATTGGAGCAATTTCGATCAAAGTAATTGAGCCAGTTTTTGAATCGCAAACAAAAACTAAACTTGGTTCGAATGAAATTGGACCAGGAATGACAACGGTTCGCACGTTTGTAAATGATTTTATCAAAACGAATCTTGACAACTTTTTACATAAAAATACAGAAGTTGCGCAAGCATTAGAACGCAAGATTAAACAATCAGAAACGGAACGAAAAGAGCTTTCTGGAATTCGAAAATTAGCGCGTGATCGCGCCAAAAAAGTTAGTTTACATAACAAGAAATTGCGCGATTGTCGTCAACATTATAATGATCCGAAAGCTGAATTACGTTTAGATACAACTATTTTTATTACCGAGGGAGATTCGGCAAGTGGATCGATTACCAAAAGTAGAAGTGTAGAAACGCAAGCGGTTTTTAGTTTGAGAGGAAAACCGTTGAATTCATACGGTTTGACAAAGAAAATTGTTTATGAAAACGAAGAATTTAATCTTTTACAAGCGGCATTAAACATCGAAGAAGGATTAGAAGATTTACGTTACAATAATGTTGTAATTGCAACTGATGCTGACGTCGATGGAATGCACATTCGTTTGTTGATTATTACATTTTTCTTACAATTTTTCCCAGAATTGATCAAAGAGGGACATTTGTATATTTTGCAAACACCACTTTTTCGTGTGAGAAACAAGAAGGAAACACGTTATTGTTATTCTGAACCAGAACGTATAAAAGCGTTGGAAGAAGTTAAAAATCCAGAGATTACACGATTCAAAGGATTAGGTGAAATTTCGCCAGATGAGTTCAAACATTTTATCGGAAAAGATATTCGTTTAGAACCAGTAATGATTGGAAAAGATCAAACCATCGAAAGTCTTTTAGAATTTTACATGGGAAAAAATACACCAACAAGACAAGAATTTATTATTAACAATTTGGCTGTAGAAGCTATTAAAAATTAGAATATTTTATAAAAAACTTACTTTCTATCTAACCTAAACACCTATTTTATAAATATGAAGAAGAATAATAAAAATGTGATACAGCTCTTTAAAATGCTAAATTTCACCATCGTTATTTTAATCATTCTAAACCTTATTATGTATGCTGGTATTTTACCTTACAAGTATCACATAATACCACCTTATGTTGTTGCAATTTTTATAGCGTTGTTTATTTATGTAAGCTATAAAAGTGGAAATCAATTTTTTGCGATAGACACAAAAGGTGAAACCATAACTTTTGAAACGAAGAATGTTGGATTTTTATCCTTCTTAGATTCAAAAACGAACAAAATCGATTTACCGAAGTATAAATTGATCAAATACGATTTTCAGAAAGGAATTCTTTCAAAAAACGTTGTCTTTTATATTAACAGTAAAAAGAATCTTACCAATTTAACAAAAGTCAAATTTCGTTTAGCATTCATTTCTAACCGAAATATTAATATTATTTTGACTGAATTAGACAAAATTGTGGAGTCTAATTGTATGGTCAAAAACAATGTAGAAGTAGCTATTTAACATGATGCAAGACAATCAAGAGAGCATCAAGAAGGTTTCTGGTATGTACCAAGAATGGTTTCTTGACTATGCCTCTTATGTAATTTTAGAACGAGCAATTCCATCTATTTATGATGGGTTGAAACCAGTTCAGCGTAGAATTTTACATTCAATGCGCGAGTTGGAAGACGGACGATATAACAAAGTTGCGAACATTGTAGGAAATACGATGAAATATCACCCGCATGGTGATATGGCGATTTCTGATGCAATGGTTCAAATTGGTCAAAAAGAATTGTTGATCGATATGCAAGGAAACTGGGGAAATATTTACACTGGTGACCGAGCAGCTGCGTCGCGTTATATCGAAGCTCGATTAACTAAATTTGCGTTAGAAGTTGTCTATAATCCAAAAACTACAAAATGGCAACCATCTTATGATGGTCGAAATAAAGAACCAATTGATCTTCCAATCAAATTTCCTTTGCTTTTGGCACAAGGAGTAGAAGGAATTGCAGTTGGTTTGTCAACAAAGATTTTGCCACACAATTTCAATGAGTTAATTGATGCGTCAATTTTACATCTGAAAGGAAAGAAATTTCAAATTTTCCCAGATTTTTTAACTTCTGGATTGGTTGATGTTTCCGATTATAATGATGGATTGCGTGGTGGTAAAGTGCGTATTCGTGCAAAGATTTTGCAAGAAGATAAAACAACGTTAAAAATTACGGAAATTCCTTACGGCACAACGACAGGATCTTTGATTGATTCAGTTTTAAAAGCCAATGATAAAGGTAAAATCAAGATCAAAAAGATTGAAGATAATACAGCGGCTGAAGTTGAGATTTTAATTCATCTTGTTCCAGGAAGTAGTCCAGACAAAACAATTGATGCATTGTATGCATTCACGGATTGCGAGATTTCTATTTCGCCAAATGCGTGTGTGATTAATGAACAAACACCAGAATTTTTAACAGTTTCTGAAATTTTAATTCACAATACAAACAATACAGTTGAATTGTTGAAAAAAGAGTTAGAAATTGAGTTAGATGAACTGCAAGAACAATGGCATTTTTCTTCGTTGGAACGAATTTTTATCGAGAATAGAATTTATCACGATATCGAAGAAGAAGAAACATGGGAAGGTGTAATTTCTGCGATTGATAAAGGGCTGAAGCCACATATTGCGCATTTAATTCGTCCAGTTACGGAAGAAGATATTACGCGTTTAACAGAAATTCGAATCAAACGTATTTCAAAATTTGATTTAGATAAAGCACAACAATTTATTGAATCATTAGAAGATAAAATCGAGAATGTAAAACATCATTTAGCAAATTTGATTGATTATGCGATCGATTATTTCAAAAACCTAAAGACAAAATACGGAAAAGGAAAAGAACGTAAAACAGAAATTAGAACATTTGATACGATTGATGCGACAAAAGTTGCCGTTGCAAATACACGTTTTTATGTGGATAGAAACGAAGGTTTTATCGGAACTTCATTGAAAAAAGACGAGTATTTATTCGAGTGTTCTGATATTGATGATATTGTGGTTTTCAAACATGATGGTTCGATGATTGTGACAAAAGTTGATGCAAAAACTTTTGTTGGAAAAGGAATTATTCATGTTGGAATTTGGCATAAAAATGATAAACGTACCATTTATAACTTGATTTATCGCGATGGTAAAAATGGTCCGGCTTATCAAAAACGTTTTGCTGTAACGGGAATTACTCGCGATAAAGAATATGATTTAACGGCTGGTAATAAAGGTTCGGAAGTGTTGTATTTTTCAGCAAATCCAAATGGAGAAGCCGAAGTTGTATCAATTATTTTAAAAACTCATCAACGAATCAAAAAATTAAAATTTGATATTAATTTTGCTGATTTAGCGATTAAAGGTCGTGCATCAAAAGGAAATTTAGTAACAAAATATCCAATCAAAAAAGTAGAATTGAAAGAGGAAGGAGTTTCGACTTTAGCACCTCGTCAAATTTGGTTTGATACGGATACAAAACGCCTAAATGCAGATGGATTGGGGATTTTATTAGGTTCTTTTAAGGGTGATGATAAAATTTTAACGATTAATAAAAAAGGTGAAGCAAAATTGGTTTCGTTTGATTTGAGTAATCGTTTTGACGAAGATTTAGAAATTATCGAGAAATGGAAACCTTCAAAACCGATTTCTTGCGTGTATTATGATGCAGAAAAAGATCGTTATTTTGTGAAACGTTTCCTTTTAGAAGATACATTTTCTCCACAAACTTTTTATACGTTAGAAGATGGTAAATCATCAATAAAAGTTGTTTCGACAGATTATTTACCAGTTATTGAGTTGATTTTCCCGAAAGTAAAAGGTTTAGAAAAAGAACCAGAAGTGATAAATTTAGAAGAATTTATTACAGTTAAAGGAATTAAAGCGCAAGGAAATCAATTGACGACATATAAATTAAAACAGATTAATGTGTTAGAACCGCTTCCATTCGAAGAACCAGAAGAAGAGGAGGAGTCAGAAGAAGAGCCGCAGCCGACGCTATTTGATGCGATTGAGGAGGATAATAATGAAGAAGAAAATATAGAAGAATAATGGGAGACATCTCTATTGTGGCATTAGTCGTTATTGGATTGAATGTTTTGGTAAGTTGGAAAGGTTTTAACGATTTAGCTTTTTTTGAAAAATATAAATTCCAAGTAGGGTCGATATTATATAATAAGGAATACTATAGAATTTTAAGTTCAGGATTTTTACATGTTGATTTTACTCATTTGTTATTCAATATGTTAACTCTTTACTTTTTTGCGAATCCTGTTATCGGTTTTTTTGCAAGTCCAGAAGGATTTTTATTAGGAGACTTTTCGAATGCTAAACTAAATGTAGGTTACGGAATGTTTCTTTTAGTTTTTTTTGCAGCGGTTATTGGCGGAAATCTTTTGTCTTTGTTGATTCACAAGAAAGAAACTTTTTATTCGGCAGTAGGAGCTTCTGGAGGAGTCACAGGGATTTTATTCGCTGCAATTGCAGCTTTTCCTGAAATGGAATTAAGATTATTTTTTGCTTTACCAATTCCAGCCTGGATTTTCGGAATTTTATATTTAGGATATTCAGTTTATGGAATGAAAACTAATTTAGGGAACATCGGGCATTCAGCGCATTTAGGTGGAGCAATTGTGGGATTATTATCTGCAATATTATTTTATCCAACAATTTTACAAATCAATACATATTATATTTTAGGAATGATTGTTCCATTAATTGTATTGCTTGTGATGATTTTGAGAGAACATCGAAAATAAAAAAATAAGACAAAAAAAAAGCATCAAAATTACTTGATGCTTTTTTTATGATAATGTTATAATATTCTTTTTACGTATAAGAATTTTGGTCCCCAATATCTATCATTTAAAGAAGATACCATAACACCTTGAGAAGTAGATGAATGAATAAATTCTAAAACTCCATCTTTATTTCTTCCATGAACAATTCCTACATGCGAAACTCTACCACGACCTCTTGTTGCAAAGAAAACTAAATCTCCTTCCTTTGCTTCGTCTGTACTAACTGTAAAACCTTCTCTTGCCTGATCTGCAGATACACGAGGTAAATTTTTATTGAAAGTTTCGAAAACGTTTCTAACAAAGGCAGAACAATCAATACCACTTCTTGTTGTGCCTCCGTATCGGTAAGGTGTACCAATATACGTTTCTGCTTCTTTTAATAAAAACCCTGCAAACAATTCATTCGTTTCTTCTAAAACGCTGTTTAACACAACCATAGATTTCGCTTCATCGTTAATTTCTATTGGTGTAACATCTAAATTGGCATGTTTATTGATTATTTTAGCTTGAGCTTCAATAGCTCTTGGTTTCGGTACGAAACTTCTCGAAGAATATTCTGTAGCTTCACTAACTGGGGTTAAAGATGAACATGATGTAATAAACATCGTGCAAACCACTGCAGCTACACCTAATATCGATGCTTTCATATATTGAGTATTCGTTTGTATAAATTTTAATAGCACCGCTAAAGTAATTGTTAAAATTATAACTCATTATATATAAGAGTTGTTTTGACAAAATATTAACTTCCTTAACATTTTTTAACAAAAACATATTCAAAAAAACTTTTAAATATATTTGGAAGTCCAAAAAATTGTTCTACATTTGCACTCGCTTTTCACAACAAGTGGTTAAGCCGTCATGCGGCCCATTCGTCTAGTGGTTAGGACATCAGGTTTTCATCCTGGAAACAGGAGTTCGATTCTCCTATGGGCTACATAAAAGTGTTTTAGAAAATTATTAAATTAATTTGGCGAGATAAAATATTTGTTTATATCTTTGCCGAACTAAAATAGAAAGAGATTTAAGTTATGGCAAATCATAAGTCAGCATTAAAAAGAATTAGACAGTCAGCGGTAAGACGCGATCGTAATAAATATTATCACAAATCAGCTCGTACAGCTATTAAAGCTTTAAGATCTGAGTCTGATAAAAATGAAGCAGAAACAGTTTTTCCGAAAGTTTCTTCAATGATTGATAAGTTAGCAAAAAGAAACATTATTCACAAGAATAAAGCTTCAAACTTAAAATCAAAGTTAGCGAAACATATTGCGGGATTAGCTTAATAAAATAAAAGTGGTCCCTTCGTCTATCGGTTAGGACACTAGATTTTCATTCTAGAAAGAGGGGTTCGATTCCCCTAGGGACTACAAATTAATAGATGGATTGCATTATTGCAATCTTTTTTTTCCTTGTTCATAGTTGTTGATTTTTTAAACAACCAGTAGAATACTGTGTAAAGGAAATTGTTTTTTGTGTTTTGTTTGTAAAGGTTAATCATAATGTTTAGATGATTAATCGGGAATGAAAATGTCGCTGTATAATTCAACTTGGTTCAAATTATTAGAATTATACATCGACTTTTCTACAACTCCCAACACAAAATGACGTTCATTCAAAATAAATAATATTCGAATTAATTAATTCATATTAAGTGGTCCCTTCGTCTATCGGTTAGGACACTAGATTTTCATTCTAGAAAGAGGGGTTCGATTCCCCTAGGGACTACAATTTGACTTGATTAAAAAAAATAGTATAAATTTTTCGAAAATTGTTTGGTAATAAAAAATAAACGTTTATTTTTGCACCACAATAATACGAAAGGAGGTCCCTTCGTCTATCGGTTAGGACACTAGATTTTCATTCTAGAAAGAGGGGTTCGATTCCCCTAGGGACTACTAAAAAGCATTCAGATTTGGATGCTTTTTTTATTTTGAAATAGTTTAGTTTATATTGATTTATTGCGATCAATAAAAAAGCGTTTGAGGAAATAAACTTCAAACGCTTTTTGCTTTTATAAAAGATCCTTTTATAGCTTTGGAATAGCTTCTATCAATTCTTTGGTATAGTTTGTTGTCGGATGCGCATAAACCTTGTCTGCATCGTTCAATTCTTTCATTTCTCCGTGTTGCATCACCAATAATTGATCGCTCATATATTTTACAACCGCCAAATCGTGCGAGATAAATATATAGGTAAATCCAAATTCTGTTTTCAAATCATTTAATAAATTCAAAACTTGTGCCTGAACAGAAACATCCAACGCAGAAACAGATTCATCACAAATGATAAATTTAGGATTTAAAGCCAAAGCACGAGCAATCCCGATACGTTGACGTTGCCCACCAGAGAATTCGTGCGGATATTTGTTCAAATCTTGATCTGATAAACCCACTTTTTGTAAAAGAGATGAAGCCGTTTTTAATCGCTCAGCTTTATTCAGACCAATTTTATGCACTTGCATTGGTTCTGTAATAATTTGCGCAATGGTTTGGCGAGGATTTAAACTTGAATATGGATCTTGGAAAATAATCTGAATTTCTCTTCTTAATTTACGAATTTGCTCTTTTTTTAGTTTCGTAATATCTATACCATTATAATAAATTTCGCCGGCAGTTGGTTTTTCTAATAACAAAACCGTTCTACTCAAGGTTGTTTTTCCAGAACCCGATTCGCCAACCAAGCCCATTGTTTCACCTGGATATACTTTGAATGAAATATCATCGACAGCTTTTACATTCGGGATTGTAGCGTTTCCAAATAGAGTCGAAGGATAGAAATATTTCTTCAAGTTCTTAACCTCTAAAATTGGAGGATTTACATAAATTTTTTCGTGAAAAGCTTCTCGTTCTTCTTCTGTATAGATTTCAGTTTTGAAATTTGGATTTTCTAAGAAATCTTTCACCGTAGGTAAACGTTTTGCGCGTTCATCCAATCGAGGTCGACAAGCAATTAAACCTTTTGTATAATTTTCTTTCGGATGATTAAAAATAGTTTCCACATTTCCTTGTTCTACAACATCACCACGAAACATCACCAAAACTTCTTCGCAAACATTTGCAATTACGCCCAAATCGTGAGAAATAAACAACATGCTCATGTTATTTTTTTCTTGTAATTCTTTCAATAAATCTAACGTTGCTTTTTGTACCGTAACGTCCAAAGCTGTTGTTGGTTCGTCAGCAATCAATAATTTCGGCTCGCAAGAAATCGCCATTGCAATCATTACACGTTGCTTTTGTCCACCAGATAATTCGTGCGGATAGGCTTTATAAATACGTTCGGGATTTGGTAATTTTACTTGTTCAAAAAGATGAAGAACTTTCTTTTTAGCTTCTTCTTTCGATAAATTTTGATGCAAACGAATCTCTTCTTCCACTTGTTCCCCGCAACGTAAACTTGGATTTAGAGAAGTCATTGGTTCTTGAAAAATCATTCCGATTTCATTTCCTCTTATTTCCTCCAGTTCTTTAGGCGAAAGTTTAAGCAAATCGATCATTTTATCATCTTGACGAAAAAGAATTTCACTTTCGGGATGAATTGTCACATTAGGAGACAATAAACCCATAATTGCCAATGAAGTTAATGACTTTCCAGAGCCGGATTCTCCAACAATTCCTAATGTATCACCTTGTTCTACTTTGAAATTGATGTTATTCAAAACTTGTTTATCTCCAAAAGAAATCGATAATTTTTTGATCTCGATAATATAATGTAAATCTTGCTTTTGCATGGCAAATTGTTGCTTGATAAATGAAGTGGAAATTTAGTGATTTTTTAATCATTTTCTCGAATCAATAATTTCTAAGATTTTGTATTTATAAATTTTGTAATTTTGCTACGAATCAAAACGTTGTGATTTTTATTTTTTTTTATTAATTTAGATGTATTGATTTACTGGCTTATAAAAACTTATAACAAGTCAGTTTTTTAAATTCGAAGAATGGATACATACTCCCAGATTTCGACATTGTTTTTAGTCGCTAATCACAATGTCGCCGATGAAATTTCTGTAGCAAAACTTTTGCTTACAATTTTCCTTGTTTTATTAAATGGTTTTTTCGTTGCAGCCGAGTTTGCAATTGTAAAAGTACGTTCGTCACAAATTGAAGTTAATCAAGATATTAACGAAAGAACTTCAAATGCTGCAAAACGAATCGTTAATCATTTAGATTCTTATCTTGCCGCAACACAATTAGGTATTACATTAGCTTCGCTTGGTCTTGGTTGGGTTGGAGAAAGCTCTTTAACACCTGTAATCGTAAAACTTTTTGAAGTAGTTGGTTTAACTTCTCCTTCTTGGACAGCGATTGCGCATAATGTTGCATTCCCAGCAGCTTTCGTTATCATTACTATTTTGCACATTGTTTTTGGTGAGTTAGCGCCGAAATCTATTGCGATTCAGTATCCAACAAAAACTACTTTTACAGTAGCTTGGCCTCTTCGTGCATTTTATTTTGTTTTCAAACCTCTTATTGTTTTAATGAATGGTTTGGCAAATGTAATTCTTCGTGCGATTGGAATTCATCCTATTCATGGAGGTGAAATTCACACAGAAGAAGAGTTGAAAATGATTATTACAGAAAGTTCTGAAGGTGGAGCAATTGAAGAATCTGAGCGTAATTTAATTCAAAATGTGTTTGAGTTTGATGATCGTCGAGTGATGAATATTCAAACATTACGTAAAAATGTTTCTGCAATTAATATTAATACTTCTGTAAAAGATGCGTTAGATTATGCGATTAATGAAGGTTATTCGCGTTATCCTGTTTACGAAGAAGAATTTGATAATATAAAAGGTATCATTTACGCTAAGGATTTAATCAAGCAATTATTGGAAAATCCAAATCAAACTGAAATTGAAGGATTGTTGCGAGAGCCAATTTTTATCTCAGAAAATGCATTGATTAAGAATGTAATGAAACAATTTCAGAAAAAACATATGCAAATTGCAATTGTAACAAATGAAGTTGGTGAAGTTGCAGGAATTGTTTCGATGGAAGATATTTTGGAGGAGTTGGTTGGAGAAATTCAAGACGAATATGATAACGAAGATCCGATAGTTTCTCGTGTTTCTGAAGGTGTTTATAATATAAATGCACACAACGCGATAAGCGATATTAATCGTTTAGTACCGTTTAGATTCGAAGAAAGTGAACATTATGATACGTTGGCTGGATTGATTTCTGAATGTTATCCTGATAAAGAATTAACAGAAGGAGATTTGATTGATTTGGAAGAATATACAGGAACAATTATCAAAATGTACCGAAATTCTGTTGAGCAAGTTCAATTGAAAGTGAAAGATGAATTGATTGAAAACTTTCGCGATGAACCAGATTCAGCAGAAGATGATGAAAATTAATCATTAAAAAATATAGAATAAAAAATCCGCTCATTAGCGGATTTTTTCGTTTTTATAAATCTTCTTTTCGTTGTAAAGGTTGATCGTAGCGCATTTTTCGGAAAACATTAATCAAGGTTACAACATCTTTTTCACAATAATCTTTGATGCGTTCTACATTGTTTTCATCGTAATAAACTCGTGCAACTTGTGAACCATCGATATCATCTTTTGGTGTTGGAATTTCGAAAACATTTGCCAATAAATCTAACGATGTAAAGTTCTTGTAATCGCCAAATTTCCATAATTCCATTGTATCCAAATGCTGAACTTCCCATGGCTTTTTACCAAATAATTGCAAAATAGCTGGAATTTCAATTTGATTAATCATCATTCGGCGAGCTATATACGGAAAATCAAACTCTTTTCCGTTGTGTGCACATAAAATATGATCAGGCTTGAAAAAATTTTCAATCAACATTGAATTAAAATCTTCTAACAATTTCTTTTCGTCGTGACCATAAAAACTTTTGATATGAATAAAAGAATCTTTAACTACAATTCCGACTGAAATGCATACAATTTTTCCAAATTCAGCCATAATTCCAGCACGTTCGTGGTAAAATTCTTCAGGAGAAATTTCATTATTATTGCGTTGATAAGCTGTTTTCTTTTCCCAAAGAGCTTGTGTTCTTTCAGACAAAAGATTCCAATCATCGGTTTGTGGAACCGTTTCGATATCTAAAAATAATATTTTACTGTAAGGAATTCGTTGGATCATTTTCTTTCACTTTTTGATTAATTCTCATTGCTTCGTCTACCAATCGGTAAACATCGCCATCTGCAATTGGATGATTGTTTGGTTGATCATTATGCGTTTTTCCAGTTCGAACAATAACTAATTTTTCTGAAGGAATTACAATGATACGTTGTCCCAAATGTCCTAACATTGCATAAAAAGGCGTTTTGTAATTGTAATCCATCCAAACTGAATAACCATAAATTTGTGACTCATTTGGTCCGAATGCTTTTTTGTTTGGTAAAACCATTTTCTGAACAAATACTGAATCTAAAATTTGTTTTCCGTACCAATTTCCATCATTCAATAATAATTGTCCAAGTTTGGCAAAATCTCGCGCTGTTGCATTGAAGCAACAATAGGTTTTCTCCATTCCTTTCGGATTATCTTTCGACCATTGTGCATCTAATTCCATACCCATTGGTTGCCAAAATTCTTCTTGAAAATATTGTGATAACGATTTATTTTTTAACGCGCGTTCAATCACAATTCCTAATAATTGCGTGTCACTCGATTGATATTTGAAATGTCCACCAGGTTGAGAAACAAATTTTCGAGCTAACATTTGTTTAACTATATCATCGCCATAATATGCTTTTGCAGTAGGATTTAGAGGAAAATAATAATCTTCGTCCCAATCATAACCAGAAGTCATCGCAGATAAATCACCAACGGTGCATTCAGCTCCAAATTTATCGTTTTTAAATTCGGGAATAAAATCTGTTATTTTTTGATCTAAACCTTTGATATAACCTTGTTCAATCGCTTTTCCTAACATCATTGTCGTGAATGTTTTCGCCATCGAAAAAGAATTGGTAATATCATTTTGCGCATATCCATTGAAATAATATTCGCTCAAAATTTGATTATCTTTTATAATAACTAACCCAGCAGTTCCGAAATCGTTCATCTCCTTTTCGAAATTAGCTGACAACGGAAATTGATTATAATCTAAATGTTGATGCCAAACTCGCGGTGCATCTGCCAAAATTACATTGTTATCAAAATCTTTGTAATCGTTGATATTTGCAGTGCTTTCACCTTTCATATAGGTTAATTTTACGCCACGAAAAATGTAGTCATTCCCTGTTGCATAAAGAATTAGGATTAATACACAAATGATTACGATGAACCATTTTATTATTTTCCAAAGTATTTTCATTTCAAAAATTTAGAATCTTTTACTAAAATAAGCTTTTACTATTAAATAATGTTAAAATTCTATCATTTCGGAATCATATTTGTTGAGTTATTGTGTATCTTTATACAAGAAAATTAAATCTAAAAAATAAATATTATGGCTTTTGAATTAGCAAAATTACCTTATGCATTTGATGCATTAGAACCTCATATTGACGCAAAAACAATGGAAATTCACCATGATAAACACCATGCTGCGTACACAAATAATTTGAATGCTGCTATTGAAGGAACTGATTTAGCAAACGCTACAATCGAAGAAATTTTAGCAAAAGGAACTGACAAACCTGCTGTTCGTAACAATGGTGGAGGTTTCTATAATCACAATTTATTCTGGGAAATTTTAACTCCAGGTGGTGCTAATCAACCAACTGCAGAAGTTGCTGATGCAATTAACGCTGCTTTTGGATCTTTTGAAGCTTTCAAAGATGAGTTTTCTAAAGCTGCTGCAACACGCTTTGGTTCTGGATGGGCTTGGTTAATCGTAAAAGATGGAAAATTAGTTGTTACATCAACTCCAAATCAAGATTCTACTTTGATGCCGGTTGCTGATGTACAAGGATTTCCAGTTTTAGGATTAGATGTTTGGGAACATGCTTATTACTTAAACTACCAAAACCGTCGTCCTGATTATATTGAGGCTTTCTTCTCTGTAATTAACTGGGATAAAGTTGCGGAAAGATATGCATCTGCAAAATAATAAGGTTTAAAAAAATTAAACAATACAAGACTTGTGTAGAAATACGCAAGTCTTTTTTTATCTTTGAACTATGGGAATAATTATTTTAGAAAATATAAAAATATATTCGAATCACGGATGTTTAGATGAAGAAGCACGTATTGGTTCTGATTATTTGGTTGATTTGGAAGCGCATGCAGACTTTACGAAAGCAACAGAATCGGATGAATTGATAGATGCTTTGGATTATGTTTCGTTAAATAAAATTGTGAAGGAAGAAGTAGGTATTCGTTCAAAACTTTTGGAACATGTTTGTAAAAGAGTCTTAGATCGTATAGGTCAAGAACTTACGAATGTCACGTATGCAAAAGTAAAATTATCTAAGCTGAATCCTCCTATTGGTGGGCATGTAGAAAAAGTGAGTGTTATTTTAGAAAAATCGTATTAAACTTTTTTTTTCTGAAATTATTGCTATATTTGCAATCCAAAACAACGGGAATGGTTCCTTGACCGAGAGGCTAGGTAGCGGTCTGCAAAACCGTCCACAGCGGTTCGAATCCGCTAGGAACCTCAATTAAAAAGTTAATTGTCTTGTATTTAGATAGTTAACTTTTTTTGTTTTTCAATAGTCCGACATTAGTCCGATTTCTACTCTAATACTTAAATTCTCCTACTAATATAAACCATATTTATTTAATTTCATACACCCCCTTCCTCCGTATCCTCTTAAATCTCCTCCCTCTTTCCATTCATAATTTCTATATAGTAAGTAGCTTCAAAAAATTTTTATATTTTTTTATATTTTATAATTAAACAAGAATAATCAATCAGAAACAAGTTGGTTGCATTTTTTTTATTGGAATTTTAGTGCATTTACATTTATTACGGAGCTTGTTAATAATCTTAAATCTCTATTTTGCTAGTTTATTTTCATAAAATGTACATTATAAATAGGTGCAAGAATTTAAAATATCATTTATAACTTAATCAAAAAAAATAGAATTGTCTAAAAACTTTACCACAATTACGGAAAACCATAATTAATATTGAATAATATTTTGTTTTTTTGATCTCCAATAATTTTTAAATATTGTAATGATTAATATATAGTTGTTTAAATGCATTTTATATATTTACAATAATTAAAACAACCAAATTATAAAAACAACTTTTACATGTTAAGAATTTCCTTAATAGCAAATTCGAGTATACAGTACCATAAATTTTCGGGAAATATTGATTTAGATTTTGGAAAAGATAATAAATTATTTTTTCACCAACCATTTGACAATAACTTACTTGATTTTATCTATGATCCTCTTTTTAAAGTTAAAACAGATAATGAAGATTTGTTTTATCGTAAAAACGAACTAATTGAAAAGGATTATATTATCAATAATAAATTAAAAAGTGATTCAAATTTAGAGGATTGTAAAACTTTTACTGAATATTATGAACTATCAAATCTAAAAAAAGTTCTAAAACACTTTAACAATAAATGGATTCCGTTACCATTTTTTAAAGATAATTCAATCAACAAAGATTTAACTTATCCGACAGATTGGGTTCGCCTTTTTATTACATGCAATGAAGATTATTCGAAAGCAGAATTTGTACTTGCGATAGATACAAGTTTAGCAAAAAATGAGTATGATAAAACTAGTCCGCAACTAAGTTTTAATCCAGAAGAAAATATATATAAATTAAAATTTGAAGAAAGTTTGATTAGTAATTTTCTTTATAATGATGATAGCCAAACAAAATGGTTAGAAGGGTATATAGCAGATGTTTTTTACGGAAATAATGAAGACTTAAGATTTGAACAACCTGTTAAACAATATATTTCTCATTATTTATTGTTACTGAAATGGTTATCAAGATTAATGGATTTGCCAGAAATACAGCTTTTTACCGATGATACAAAAAAAATACCTGTAGACTTGGTTATTGATGTAGGAAATTCATCTACTTGTGCATTGTTGTTTGAGAATAATAATAATGAAAATATTCAGTTTGATAAGGTTAAAAAATTAATTATACAAGATTATACTCAACCTCACATTGAGTATGATAAACCTTTTCCGATGAATTTGATTTTCAAGGAATCTAATTTTGGAGAGATCAATAAAGAAAAATACCACAATAATAAATTTGTTATACCAAGTTTTGTTCGAATTGGTTTCGAGGCAGATGATTTAATCAACAAAAAAGGAATTAATTTGGATTTAGGATATGAATTAAAAACATATAACTCTAGTCCAAAAAGATATTTATGGGATAATAATCCATCTAATATAGAATGGGAATTTTCACCAGATTATACGAATCGAATCAAAAAAGTTTACTTAAATGGAATTTCAGAGCAACTAAATGCAGATGGATCATTAACTAAACAAGGTGAAATTTTTGGATCTAAATCTCTTTTTTCAAGAAATAGTTTGATGAAATTTGTGTTCTTAGAAATGTTAATACACGCTTATATTCAAATTAATTCTTTTCATTTTCGTCAAGAACATGGTAATTTAACAATTCCAAGAACTTTACGACGAATCACAATTTCCTGCCCAACAGCAATGATACAATATGAACAAGTTGCTTTGAGACAAGCGGCTGTTGATGCTTGTAAATTATTGAATAATTATGTAAAATTTTATTTCGATTCAGATGAAAATAAATTTTGGTTTGAAATGCCAGAGATTATTCCGTCAATAGAAGATATAAAAAAGAAAAACACAGAATTAGAAGATCGTAAAGATTGGATGTACGATGAGGCAACGAGTTGTCAACTAGTATTTCTATATAGTTTGATTTCTAAAAAATTAAATAGTAATCAATATGTAATTTCTAATTTCATTTATAAAAATAAACCTAATTTAACGATTGGTTCTATTGATATTGGTGCAGGAACAACAGATATTATGATTGCAGATTATTTGCTTAATCAAGAGAATAAAACAATAGAATTAGAACCTAAACCAAAATATTGGGACAGTTTCAAAATTGCTGGAGATGATTTATTAAAAGAAATTATTCAACAAGTAATTATTGAAGGAAAAATTAATAGTCCTATTGATGAAGGTTGTACGGGAGTTATAGAAAATTACGCGATTAATAATGGCATTAATAATGTATCAGATAAACTAAACGGTTTTTTTGGTGTAGATAGTAATAAAGTAGGGTATTTAGGGAAAATGATGAGAAAAGGATTTATTCATCAAGTTGCTATTCCGATTGCGATGTATTATCTAAATAACTCGAATAAGAATGAAGTTGAAGTAAAAACTTTTGAAGAAATAATAGGAAAATCTTTCACAAATAAAGATTTAATTAGTTATTTCGAAAGACATTTTGGCTTCAGTTTTCTTGATATCAAATTTACAATCCAACCTAAAAAATTAGATCAAATAATTGCATCAGTTTTTGATGGATTGGTAAAACAATTAGCTTTAGTTCTTAATCATTATAATTGTGATTATATTGTTTTATCAGGAAAACCCGCGTCGTTAAACAGTTTAGAGAATTTATTCTTAAAATATTTATCAATTTCACCGAATAATTTAATCAATCTCAACACTTATTGGATAGGTAAATGGTTCCCGTTTTCTGATCACAAAGGTTATGTAGAAGATGCTAAAACAATGGTAACTGTTGGTGCTATGATCTCTTTAACATCTAATCGTCTGAAAAATTTAGAAGATTTGAAATTGAATATAGAAACCTTAAGAAAAGAAGTGATTTCTACAGCTGATTATATTTTGAGAAAAGACTTCGATTCAACAGAAATCATTTTGACTCCGAAGAAAAATGAAAATACTATTTTGATTGAAAATTTGCCTTTTCAATTTGGTTATTCTAAGTATGAAAGTAAAAATTATCCTATCTCAAATTTGTATAGTATAAGCATTAATGAGGCTTATATAAGTCAACGTGCCGAAGGAAAAGAAGAAGAAATAAATAAAATAAAAGCCAAAATATTCGAAAAATTACCTTTAAAAATTACGATTTCTAGAGAGTATGACGAATCGAAAGAAAACATATTTTTAGAAAGTATAGAGAATAATGAAGGAGATGATTTACCAATAAAATTATTTAAACTAACTCCTCAAACATTAGGAACTGAAGATGGATATTGGTTAGATACATGCGAATTTACATTAGGAATTAGAAGCAATTAAAATGAAAAACTATTCAGATCAATTTATAAATACAATAAAACTTGGAATAGAAAATAATGTTTCTATTTTAGATCAGCTTATTAATTGGGGAAATGAAAACCTACGTTATGAAGAAAAAGATCAGTTTCTTTTAAAAATAAAAAATTCTAAAAATGTATTTCACAGAATTTACGAGAATATAGAATCTAAGCCTGTTATGGCAGTTTTCGGAGGAAGTCAAGTTGGGAAATCATATCTAATAAAAAATTTATTAAGTTCTGAAGGAGAACCATTTCTTATAAAAAATAATGAAATAGATTATGATTTCTTAAAAGATATTAATCCTCCAGGTGTAGGTGCAGAAAGTACGGGAGTTGTAACACGATTTACAATAGATCAAAACTTGAAATTTCCAGATTTTCCTATTCAGATAAAATTATTATCCGCAAAAGATATTTTAATAATCGTTTTAGATAGCTTTTTTCTTGATCTCAAAAAAATCAAGAAATATGTTGCTTTATCCGATTTGAATGAACATCTAGAGAAGTTAGAACAAAATATCTCTGATAATCAACAAGATTATTTAACAGATTTTGATGTTTTAGAAATCAAAGAATATTTCGAAAATCATTTATCAAAACATACCATTTTATTTGAGAGCTTACGAGAATCTAAATTCTTTGAACGTGTTGGTATGATTATTAAAAACTATTCGCAGAATCAATGGTTATCTATCTTTAGTATTTTATGGTTAAAGAATGATAATCTAAATCAATTGTATAGTTTGTTGATTGATTCTTTGGTCAAATTTAATTTTTCTAAGAATGCCTTTATCAAATTTAATGAGGTTTTACGTGGCGGAGGAGAAATCTTAGATGTACAACGTCTAAAAGAAATTTATACATCATCTGTCATTACACAAGTTAAAACGGAAGATGGACAAGTTGTACAGATTTTACAATCGTTGATTACAGCTTTAACGTCAGAATTGATTTTTACTGTACCAAAAGAATTGGTGGATGAAAAACCATTCTTAAAACAATCAGATTTATTAGATTTTCCTGGTGCAAGAAGTCGTTTGGCAATAGAATTAGAAGATATTGATAACCAAATAATTCCTGATATGTTGTTGAGAGGTAAGGTTTCTTATCTATTCAATAAATATTCCGATAATTATAGTATTAATAATTTACTATTTTGTACAAATGACAAACAATTAGATGTTAATGAGATTCCTGCATTACTTTTTAATTGGATAAAAAATAACATCGGTGAAAATAAAATTGAACGATCTAATGCGCTTCAAAATACAGAAGTTCCACCGTTATTTGTAATTTTTACATTTTTCAATAATCAGTTAAAATTTGATATAACAAACGATTTACATTACAAAGAGGATTCAGATTCTTTAAACTACAAATGGGATACTCGATTTAATCGTTTTTTTAAAAACGAGATTGTTACTCAAACCAAAGATTGGGATACAGAATGGACGTTGATGAATCATCATTTCCAAAACTTTTACTTATTACGCGATTATAAATATTCCTCAGATACATTTGACGGTTTTGAGATTGAAGGTAGAGAAACCAATTTAAAACCTGAAAGAGTTGATTACTTGAATGCATTAAAATCATCTTTTGAGAATTTTGAATTCGTAAATAAACATTTTAAAAATCCAACTGATGTTTGGGAAGATTCTACATCTCTCAATTCTGACGGATCTTTACGTATTATCAACAATCTTAATCTAGTTTCAAATAATCATACGAAGACAAATTATTATTTGAATAAATTAAACGAATTAATTACTGATATAAAATCGTTTTTAGAGTCACTTGTACATTCAGATGATGTTTCAGTGATAAGAGCAAATCGAATGAAGGATACCAATACATTTCAGTTTTCCTTCAATAATATTTTGACGAAAGACACAAATGCATTCAATTCTTTTCTTAAAATTATTGGAACAGATACGGTAGAAAATTTCAATTTATTGAACGAAAATATTGTTGTTGATTCTTCTCAAGTAAGTAATAATTCATTTGATCAAAGCAATATCTTGTTCCTTCAATATCCAGAATTAAAAAATGCAAAATCTTATCAAGAAGCAATAGAAATCTTAAAATCTAGTCTATGGCTAGGAACGAGTGAAGAAGTTGAAGATTTTTTACACCATCAAAATATTGATAAAACGAAGTTGTTTGAACAAAAAGTTTCAAAATCTAAACCAGAAATTTATACTGAGTTGATTTTTGAAAATTGGAAATCGAAGATTATGAATTTTTCTAATTATCAATATTTTACAAATAATGGATTATCTCAAAGTAGTATTGTCTTTTTAGCCGATCATTTATTTTCAATTGTTAAGAATAGAAATATCGAAAGTAAATTGACAAAAGTGCTAAATGATATTGTTTCAGAAACGGAAAGTAATAGAGGTATTGAAGAGTTTTTAGCCGAAACATTTTCTACTATAATCAATGATATTACCATCAATTTTGACTTAGATTTCTTTTCAAAAGATGAAATTTCAGAAATTAATAAAATGCCGAATTATCGTCAATTTATTAATTATCAAAAATTTAATTTAGAACCAAATAATGATTTATCTGATTTATTTGAGGAGTCTGCAATTTTGAATTCGGAAGCAATTATGTTAGAAAAATATAATAAATGGATTGAGTTTTTGAGAATTTCTTTGCTAGTGAACTGTGGTTTTGTCAACTACGATGAGCAAGCAAATTTACAACTGAAATCATACATCCAAAACCTTACTAATTTTAATCTTCAACTAGAGTATGAATAAATTTTACGAAATAGCAACAGATCATTATTTGCCTTTGTCGCATGATAATAATTATCTGTTTAACCATTATGATAGAATTACGAATTTTTTGACATTTAATATAGATCAACAATACCGCAATTTATTAGCAAAACCAATTAAAAGTGGATATAATATAGAATGGTTTTCAATTTATCCAAATCTTGTAAATGCACAAGGTTCTGAACACGAAGAGTTTGCTTATCGTAAATATTATGAGTTTTTAGAAGTTATAAAACAACGTATTGAAAATTTTAAATCTCAACGCGATCAAGATGCGATTAATTGGGCAGAGATTTTAGAAAAAGTGTTCAATGAGCAAGATAATTTTATTTATACGAACGGAAAAGATATTTCTATAGTTTGGGGATGGAAATTTGAAAATAGCCAAATTTATAAACCTGCCTTACAATTAGCTAATCCTCCGATAGAAGAAGAAATTATTGAAGAAAATACGCCAATAGTAGAAAACATAACAGAGCCAATTGGTGAAAATAATGAACCGGTTCTTGAGGATGAAATTGTAGAAGATTTACCAATCGATGAACCAAAAGTTGAAGAAGAATTACCAGAAGAAATAATAGAAAAGGAGGATGAATTTCCAAAAGATGAGTCTTTAGAAAGAAAACCAGGTTTTCTAGAGTTTCTGAAATGGTTTGCTGGAACTTATTGGTGGTTTCTGATCGTTTTACTCGTACTTATTGTTTTAGTTTTTGTTTACAAATCATTGTTATATTCTTAATTATGAGCAAGTTTTTTTATAAATATTGGTGGTTATATTACATCCTATTATTTTCATTATTAGGCTTATTGATATATGCTTTGTTATGGAAGGTTAATTTTAAACCTTATCAAGATATAATTAATCAGAAAAACACTGAATTAGTTGATGCACGCGAAAGTTTGAAAGGAAAAGATCGTTATATCAAGAATCTGGAGGAACAATTAGCGCAATGTAACTTACGTGAAAAGCAAAATACAGTACAATGTAACGCAAAAGTAGAATCTGGAGGACAAGGTATGACAGAGACAACTCATAATCTAGGAAATTCACCTGGTAGAGTAGTTATAAATTTTGATATGATGGATGTTCCAGATAAGATTGAGGTTATCTACAACGGAAAAATAGTAGCGACTTCAACAAATTTGGTTTCTGGACAAGGGAATTTAAGTTTCAATTATCAAGCGTTACCTGGTCAACCAAATACATGTATAGTAAAAATGTCTGCACCAGAAGCTGGTACAATGTGGGAATATGTTGTTAACTGTCCACAATAATGAAAGAAAAAATTAAATACCCTTTTTATTATTATTTCTCAATCATTTTTTTTGTGATTGTAAGTGTTTTTTTTTGGTGGGTTGTCTTCAATAATTTTTCAAATGGAAAATATTTTTCACAACAAGAGATTGATTATAGACAAGATAAAGCTGTACATGTATTACAACCTATTAATCAAGACGATTTAATTATAGATTCTATTGCAAATAGACGAATCGTTTCCAACCTGGTTAATATTGCATTAAAAAATAAGTCGAAAGACATTTATCAATTTGCAGATGAATTGAAAAAAGTCTACAAAGATTCTACTTATCAAATTGTTTATATAGATTCTGTCATCAATCGTCTTCAAGTAAAATTACCCGATTTAGATCGAGAAATTTTTAAAGATGAGGTTAAGAAAAATATGAAGAATGACAGTTTGCTTGTTTGGGATGAGATGATTTTTGAAAGCACAAATAACAATGTTGCTATAAACGAAGAAGAAGCTCCGTTTATGAATCAAATAGACATTCGGAATGCTTGGAGAACAACTTTAGGAACAAAAAAAACAATTATTGCGGTTATTGACAATGGTTTTGATACCCAGCACGAATCGTTGCGAGGAAAAGATGTAAAGTCTTATAATGTTATTTCAAAAACAAATCAGGTTAATCCATCTAGTCAGAATCATGGTACACACGTTGCATCAATTGCAGTAGGTAACAGCAATAGGTATCAAGGTATATGTCCAAATTGTGATTATATGCCGATAAAAGTTGAGGACGAAAATGGAATAATGTCGATGTCTTATGTGATTGATGCTATTCTATATGCGGTAAAAAATAAAGCAGCTGTTATTAATTTATCATTAGGATCAGAAATTCCGTTAGAATTGGGAAATCTTTCTTTACAACAACAAAAGGAAGTAATCAATTCTGATGCAGGTGATTTACAAGAGTTTTGGAATGATTTATTTCTTTATGCAAACGAACGAAATTCTATTTGTGTAATTGCTGCAGGGAATAGTAGTGTCTTAACAGGTCTTGATGCTTTTCAACGATCTAATCAAACAATTAAGGTCGGTACGGTTTCCCGTAAAAATACCATTGCGAGTTTTAGTAATTTCGGAAATTATAATACAATTTATGCTCCTGGCGAAGAAATTTATGGAGCTAAACCAAATAATCAATACGAATATTTAGACGGTACAAGTATGTCAGCACCAATTATTAGTGGGTTTATAGGTTTAATAAAATCTAAATATCCTAATTACAAATTTAATGATGTGATGTCATTATTGATGAAGAATACAGAAGAAGTCAACAGTATAAAACAACTTAGAATAAAATCAATTTAGAAAAAATGAAACAACAGAATTTTTTATTTGTAGATATCGTATCGTCGATATTTTTATTAATATTATTTATCGCGAATTTTTTAGGGTTATTATATATCTTACAAGGGAATATTATATTCAGTGCATTAGTAAGTACATTAATTATAATATGTTACTATTTCTTAGTTCAATTATTAGCTAAGAACAAGGAGTTAATGTTTAAAAATAAATTTATTCATTCTTCATCTGTTTTGTGGTTTTTTTACATTGGATTATTCTTCGTTAGTTTTGTTTTGATGTCACATTTTGTGAATGTTGAATTCAATGCTAAAAAACAAATTCAAGACGATGCATTATCAAAATTAACAATTGTAGATAGTGCGACAACTATTTACAAAGACCGTTCTAAAAAAGTAATAGAAGATTTTGAAAATGATCTTAAAACTAAACTTAAAAGTTATAAAAACACAGGTTCTAATAGTACTCTTAATGAATTAACTTCAAAACCTTATAGTATTGATGCAAAGGTTTTAAGTGACAGAACGTATCTTAATGTTGATCAAGTTGCGAACGCTAAATTGACACCAATCATCAAAAATATAGAAACAAACGCCGCTAACTTTGATTCAATAACGAAGAAAAATACGGAGAAATATAAAAGTACTTTTACTAACTGGAAAAGATTAAGTTTAGTAGGTACATATTCTACTTTGAATGATTATATAGATCAATCCATCAATTTAATTAATGAAAAAATAGCACAATTTCCGATTGATAATTCTCCTATTGTAATTAATTACAACAAAGAAAGCCTTCCATTAGGCACTCCAAATGAATTTAATAAAAAATTTACCCCAAATTACATACTTCCAATTATCGTTGTGTTATTGATCAATGGTTTTATTTTAATTCCATTTTTTACAGAAAAAGTAAGATCGTATAATAATACGACAAATAAAATGCAAGAGGGATCAAGTAATAACGGAGGATCTATAGAATTATAAAAGAAAACACCATGAACGACGTACAGAAAAGAATCATATTACAAAATGCAAATACTTTAGAAGTTTCTAATCTTATTTCATTAATAGAAAAAGGAGAAATTTCTATAGAAGAATTTAAACAAGCTGGGTTAACAGTAGAAAAAATTCGCCAAATTGAAGGTCAAATAAATCTTGAAGCGGCTAAAGAACGCGCAGCAGCAGAGATTGCTAGAAAAGAAGAAGAAGAACGATTAGCTAAATTTAAAATTCAAGAAGAAAAAAATGAATTTCTTAAAAAAGTTGTTCGTAAAAGAGTTACGGTTGATGAGATAAGAAATAAAATAAACAATGGATATATCTCATTTGATGATTTAGAAGATGAAGGAATTTCTCAAAGGATAATTAATTCAATCAAATATTATTCAAACTCTAATCGCGTAACTATTTTTAAGAAAATTGATGATTTACCGCCGATGGAAGAAGGTCGTACAGATGTTTATTTTGTAGGATTACCAGGTTCAGGAAAATCGACTATGCTCTCAGGTTTATTGAATGTTGCGAATAAAGAAGGTATTCTTTTGCCAGATACTTACAGTAATGATGGAGCAGTTTATCAAACGCAAATCGTTTCAGATTTATCAAGGGGTGTTTTACCTAATGCTACCGCTTCGGGTTCATATAACTATGTAGCAATGTCTTTAAATGATGATAATAAAAAGAAACATCCATTTAATGTCGTTGAGGTTCCAGGAGAGTTGTATGTTAATATGTTCAACAATGCGAATGTGGACGATTTATTGAAATACATCAAAAATTCTAACAAAAAGATTTTAATTTTTGTGATTGATTCTTTGGCACATGATACAAATTATGCTGACGCTAAAAGTGCTTTAGATCAAAGTTTAGTTTATGTGAATATTCTTAATATGTTCAAAAGTAGCGGAATCTTAAATCAAACTGATGCAGTTTATTTAGTTGCTAATAAATTTGATGCTATAAAAGAAAGTCGATATGATGGAGATAATCGTCCGGATGTTGATTTAGCATATGAATTTTTGAATGAAGAATTCAAAAACTTATTAAATAACTGTACGAGTATCAGAGATGAGTCAAAGAATAAATTTAAAATTAAAGTTTTACCATATTCTATTGGTAAAGTAAGTTATGAATTTATTGTAGAAGATTTTAATCGTAACTATTCTTCAATTGTGCTAAACAATTTGATAGAAGATTCTTTTGTTGTAAAAGGAGGAAAATGGAGTTTATTTAATTAATCTAAAAAACTATGAATCAATTCGGAATAATTATACAAGAAACAACGTCAGGGTTAAACACACAATACATTTCTTCTGATTTAGATAGTAATAATAGTGAAGTAATCCAAACAACGCAAGACGAAAGAATTTTGGCGACGCAATTAGTCAATCAATCAAAATTTTATAGTGTTGAGGTTACAAAATCATACAAAGTATATACTTACGTTAACCCTAATGTTACCGATGAGTTTGGACGTTCTGGTTATTATGCAATCAAATTATATTTCAACAATAAGTTTATCAAACCAATTAATCTGATTAGTCTTTTTGATAAAATTGAAGCTAAATATTTAGAACATAAAAACAATAATACTTTAGCTGGACAAGATTATACAATAATTCAAAATTTATTGGACGGAACAGAAGTTAAATCATTTCTTTATTTGACAGAGAAAAAACAATTTGTCGCTTATTTTGATCCAAATAATTTTACAGCTTTAACAGAAAAGTTGAACGATGAAAAGGTTTTTACAATAGAAAAACTCTATGTTTTTGATGTTACAAAATCATTAGCAGAAGATCAAGTGAAAGCGTATGGATTAGATTCCTTTAATGATTACAAAACAAAGAAGGCAAACTTTGATAATTCTGACCATATCTTAAGAGAAATTACACAAAATAATCTACCAATTGATTTTAGAACAGTTAGTCAAGAAAATTTTAAAATAATTTATCCATCAAGTTTAGCAGGAACGTTAAAATATTCTACAACAGAAAAGAAAAATATTCCAGTTGCAGATTTTAATGAATTAAGAAAACCTATTGTAATTTCTAAACCTATCCAACCAAGATCAACTCAACCCAAAAAAGATAACACACCAATTATTATTGTAGCAATTTTAGGCGTTTTTGCATTGGGAATAGGAGGATATTTCTCATATGATAAATTCTTTAAAGAAAAAGAAGATACTGAAGTTGAAAAAATAAATAATGAAGAAGTAGTGAAAGATAGTAATGTTTTATACGAGCCAACATTTATTATAGTAAAACATAACTCAAAAGATACGATTTCTTTTGGAGGGAAAAAAGTGCCAATTAATAATGATTATTATCAAATAGATACTGTTAGCCCAAGTTTGAGAAATTATTATTTCAAAAATAAAGATGAAAAATCTGTAGAATATTATAAGTCATTTGATGAATTATATAACAAAGGAGAATTAGAAAGGTTAAATAAGGACAATCTTTCAATCTTTTTAAAAAGCAATAATATTACAGAAATTCAATGGAATAAAATTGTAGAAGAAGCAAAATATCAAGGTTTAAAATTACCTAATGATAGCGAAACAACTACAACTTCCCCAAAAGAAAATACATCCGTTGATAACAATGTTAATTCTACAAATAATACAGATAAAGTAACTTCTCCTAAACCTAAAAATAATAATGCGACTGAACCTAAAACAGAAGTTTCTAAACCAAAGGCTGAAGAAAAGACTAAAACAGTAAAAGAAGTGAAAACCGTAAAAAGCCTTGAACCAAATATAGGTTTACAATAATGAATAAACGAAATTTAATCATATTAGGAAGTGCATTGTTCTCAAGCTTTATTTTTATGTGTGGGATAATGATGATTGATGATGATTCAATTTCAAAAAGAGAAAAAGGGACAGCAGAAAAGTTTGAAAAGAAAATTGAATTATTAGAAAATCGGGTAAAAGAATTCGAAAAAAAAGAAGAAGTCGAGTTAAAAAAAATTAAAATAAACGATTCTATAAAGTCTGCCTTGAAAAAAGATTCAATTTATCAAGAAGAAAAAAAGATTCAATTTAAGAATTCAAGTCCTACTGTTTCTGAGAAAAAAAACAAAATTATAGAGTCTAAAATAGAAGTCCCTAAACCAAAAGTAATAGAAAAGGTGAAAATCGAAAATTCTATTCCTAAAAAAATAGAGACAGAAAATAAAAGAGGTTTAGAGGTTAATACAATTTTACAGTAATGGAAAAAAGAAAATTAATCATATTAGGAAGTGTAATTGTCATCGGTTTGTTATTGATAGGTGGAATTACAGTTTTTGAAGGTTCTAGTATTTCGGGACCAGAAATGGTGAATAATAAAGCAGGTTCTAATAAAAATGATTTAGAAAAAAAGATTGAAAATTTCAGAAAAGATAATTTTCAACCAGAGCAATATTCAACCTTGTTAATGGAAATTAATTCATCAAAAGAACAAGGTTTGATAGAATCTTCATCAGTAATTTATTTAACAGAAGAATTAAATAGTGTTTACAAAAAACATGTATTTAACAAGGCTGATTATTTCCTTAACCAAGGAAATGGAGATAAAAATACGGTTTTGTCTTATTTGTCAAGTTTAGAAAAAGCGATAGGAAAGGATGCTAGAATAGATTTTTATAAAACTCAAATCCCGAAATACGATTATTATGCCAATTCGTTTCCTGGGAAAGTAACATCTTTTACCAATGGAAATCTGGCAAGTTTTTCTACAGGAAAATACACTTCATTGAAAAACGAAGCTGAAAATATGCCTGGATTAGATAATCAATATAAGTCAAAAGGAAAATTTACGAGTATCAAATCAAATGCAGTTTCTAAATTGAATTCGTACAAAAGTAGATTTGAAGAATACGACAGAGAAAGAAAGTTAAATAGTGTTGAAGTAGAATTTGAATAATTATGAAAATAAAATACATCTTAATCTTATTACCTTGTATCATTTTTGCTCAAAATAAAGGGGATAAAAGAGATAAGAATAAAGTGAAAAATACTGAGATTGTCGAAACAAAAAATGAACAAAAAACTGTAGTTGTAAATTCTAAAGATAAAGAAGAATTAGAAAAACTGAAAGTCGAAAATAAACAGTTAAAAGATATTTTGACAAAAGTAAATTCAAAATATTTTATTTCAACGTTTAACAATTTTTATTCTGATGATTATTTCAAAACGCAAGGATTTAAAATTTTAAAGGAAGAAGATAAAAATACGATTAGCCAAGCACAATTAATGGTAGAAAGTATTTTAGCAGCAGAAGATAAGAATTCAGAAATTTATAAAAGAGCTGAAAAATCAATTGTTTTTACAGATTATCTAAAGGCAATGGATGAAGTTTATACAGATATTCTAAAACAGAAATACGATTCGGTAAAAGTTTCGTCTGCGATTGCAAGACTACATAATTTACCAACATTTGATAAAACATCAAAAGTAGAAGTAGATAAAAACTCTATAACTGAAGCTTTGGTTAATTATAAAGATAATGCGTGTAATGCGACAGAAGTTATAACGAAAGTACAACAAGGGGTTATAAAATCAGGTATTTCTATTGCTACGTTCAAATCGAAGGATTTTGATAATATTATCGCTAAAAAGAAAACGGAAGAACCAATTATTAAATTTAATGAATTAATGAATGAAGATAAGATGTTCAATCCATTTTTAGTAGATAAGATTAATGATGTCAAGAAAAATCCTACATCGTTTAATCAATCCACTTTTATTGAGGAGAAATATTGTCAAGATAAAACGAAACCTTTGGTTGAAGAAGCTAAGAAAGAAGAATTACCGAAATAAATAATACAAAAAAGTCTCTCTTATTTTAGAGAGACTTTTAATTATCTTTTGGGGTTACTTCCATATTTATTATCGCCATCATCACTATTTCCAAAAAGTAAAAATAACCCATAAAAAGGGATTAAGTTAAACCAACCACTGTTACCAATATCGTGACTACGTTTTACAGATTGTGCAATCAAAATCCAAAAAAAAGGAAGAAATAATAATCCAAAAAATATAATTATTGGAGAATCATATGGGGATTCAGTAATCATAACTGAATAGGTAATATAAAGTATTGAGTAGATTAAATTGGTTAACCAATATTCAGTTCTCCTGATACGTCCTTTTAAAGAAAATGGGTTTAAAAACATAGTTAAATTTTATACTGATAAATATAAAATAAATTATTTAATTTTAGAGAAAATACAACACTAAATAGACAAAAATATGCAACCAGATATATTGACGTATAATCAAGTATTTCAGAGTAATAAACTTGATTTTTTTTCATCATTAACCAATGTTGAAATTTTACATTCAGAGAACAATTATTTATTGTTTTCAGGAGAAGAAACCTTACATGTAAAATGTAAAATAGATGGAAAAGAATGTATCTTAGTTTGCTTCACAGATCTGAATAAAAATGCTGAAAATAGATACAAAAGTTTAGCAAAAATAATCGGAAATTATAACCTTAGTTTTATCCCAAAATTAGAGTTTAAAGAAAATGAAATTAATATCAATGGTAAAACCTCTTCTGTTGTTTTATTAGATGATCAACAATCTATTTCATTAGATACTTATTTTGATAATATTTCTTTTTTGCCAGAATTGGTATCAAAACTTCAAAATGATCTAAAAGATTTATCTTCTCAATTAAAAGTAAAGCAATTTGCACATGGAAATTTAACATTCAAAACAATTAGAGTAAACGCTAATAATGAATTAGTATTGACGTTTTTAGACGATTTATACATTCCAGAGTTTGAGACAACTAATATTAATAAAGATTCTTTTGTCAATTTACATAACAAAGACTTGGCGTTTTTTGCAATGATTCTAAGTGCATTAGAAATTGCTAAAACTGATAATTCAATTCAGTCTAA
This sequence comes from Empedobacter sp. UBA7252, assembly GCF_002472765.1. NCBI lineage: Bacteria > Pseudomonadati > Bacteroidota > Flavobacteriia > Flavobacteriales > Weeksellaceae > Empedobacter > Empedobacter sp. UBA7252. The sequence continues at coordinate 7,557 of NZ_DKSQ01000001.1, read as the reverse complement.
TAATTTAATTTTTACATTTAATTCGCAAGATTTAAATCAAATTGAAAATTCTATTGCTTATTCATTAATCAAGAGTTATGAGAATCAAGCAGCAAATAATTACCTTGATTTTGAAGCTTTAGTAGAGCCAGAAAAAACAGAAAATCAAGTTTCAAATGATCATAATGCTGAAGATTATCCGGTACAAAACTCAGTACAAAATTTACCAGAAGATACCCGCTCAGATGAAAAAGTACAGAAAATTGTCATTACATCTTCGCCAACAGGATCAACAGTACGAGATAGTGAGTACGAAGTTTTTGGCAGAACACCTTATACGTTAGAAATTAAAGAAAGAGATCATCCTTTTCAAATTATTGTTACAGAGAAAAGTAATATCAAAAAAATTGATATTTATTATGGAATGAATGATGTTTTTGTTGATTTTAATAACTCAGCAGTGACTAATGAAGTACCAAAACCTAAAGAAGTCGAAGACTCATCTGAATATGTAGATACAACTCAACGTTCTGTTTTTTGGTGGTATGTTGGATTGTTATTTGTAGCAATGATTATAGTTATTTTGTACAATAATGCAGTGTTTTCAGATTTTTATGTTCGAGATAATTCTGAAGAAGAATCTATGGTTATTGATTCTCTGGCGGCATATGTTGACTCTGCTGCAGCGGTTGTTGATTCTGTAGTCGTAGATGATTCTACACCTAATCAATATTATTATGATGATTCTGTTGTTGATTCTGCAGTAGCTGAAGTTGATCCTTCAGTTATTCTAGTAGATTCTTCGGTTTATTATTATGATGGTTACTAAATTATAGAACAAGATGAAAATTCAAGTTAATTCTTTTCCAGAAGGAGCAATTATACGAAATGAGAATTTTGATATTATTGGTAAAACCCCAAATTTTATTGATAAAGAAGATTTTCTAAATCAATCTATAAGTATAAATTACGGTGATGATTCAAAGAAAATGATCATTACAGAAGAAACACAGTCTGTTTTTGTAGAATTTGAGAAAATAGAAGAACCAATAATTACAGTTCAACCAGAAGTAGAAACTCAAATTGTTAATCATTCAGTTACAGAAGAATCTGTTACAATTCAAACAGAAGAAAAGAGTAAATTTTCAAAAAATAGTTTAATTTGGGTAGCACTTGTTTTGTTTCTCTTAGCGATTGGTGGAGGTGTTTATTTCTTGTCGAATTCTAAAAGCGAAATTCCTACAATGGATATCCATCAACAATTAACAAGTGAACAATTTAGTAAGATATCAAATGAACAAAAAATTGAACATTATTTATATTTTGAAGATCAGAAAAATTATCAATACTTAAAATCACTTTTTGATTTAACTAATTTACATTATTGGGAAGTTGACGGAATTACAGAAACGATGTTAAATACAGCATTTTATAATGGTTCTGCCAAGATCCAAGATCCAAAAAATGAAATTCTTTCAATTAGTAAAGAAGGTGAATTTTATAAAGTAGATTTAAAATATACCTATACAAATAAAGACAATGTCCGTGTAGAACGATTTCCATTTATTTATATTCGATTCAATGAAAATGGGCTAATTAATTACATAGACAATAAATTATAAACTAAACATGAAAATTAGTATAAATTCTGTTCCAGAAGGAGCAATTGTAAGGAATCAAAATTTTGATAAAATAGGAAAAACGCCTTTTGAAATTGATAAAGAGGATTACTTAGGACAAAAGATTTTCATTAATTATGACGGAATAATCAAAGAATTTGTCATTAATGAAAACACCAACTTTATTGAAGAATCTTTTAGAAAAACAAGTATTCAAAATGAAGAAGAAGTTTATACCAATGATAGTTCAACAATTGATTCGTTAAATCCAAATACCCCATCATCTAACAACAAATTGTATATGATCGGTGGAGTTGTAGCCTTATTATTTTTATTAGGTGCAGGTTATTGGTTTTTAAAATCTGATAAAAAAGAACAACCAATTTCTGTTTCTCAAGAACAAATACAAGATTCTATATCAACTCAACCAATGGAAAATTCGGTAGAATTTCCTGATCAGAATGAAACGAAAACGGAAGCAAAAAAAAAAGAGGTAAAAACTCCAGAATTTGCAAAGAAAGTTGAAATAGAAAAACCAATTGTGGTTAATGAAGCTCCTGTCAAAAAAGAAGTTTCGTTTTCCGAAGATCAAGCAAAAGCAATTCTTCAAAAATCTATTTCTTTTGAGAATAATAAAAATGGAAATGGTTTGAGTGATTTATTTTCTTCAAAAATTTCAAGATATAAAACGAAAAATAACCTTTCAAAAAGTCAATTAAAATCGATTTACAACGATTGGTGGTCGAGTATAACGTATGAAGAAAAAGAAATTTCTTCGATTAATAAAATTGCTGATAATACCTATAAAGTAAAGATTAATCACAACTATCAGGTTGATGGTGGAAGCGAAAAAAATGTGATTTATTACGGTATTTATAAATTTGATAAAAATGGTAAAATCACAGAATTATACATTGATTAACAAAATAACACAATAAACTTATGAAGACAAAACAACTATTTTTATACCTAGCAATTGGGACATTGGTTTCGGGTTGTAATGAAATTAAAGAAAAAATTGGAGGAGGATCTTCTGAAAATATAATCTCAGAAAATACCCAATTAAATTGTGATTACAACAATTTATCCAATCAATTTAACGTGAAATTTGTGATCAATAAAGATCCCAAAAAAGCAACAGCTGGTGTAGATTATGCGGTTCAGATTTTAGATAAAAACAACAAAGTTTTGAAAACAATTGTTTCTCAACCTAGTATTTCAACGGATGAATTGGATAAATACAAGATCTGTGATCAAGTGAAATCCTTAGCAACAAAATATAATTTAGCGAAGAGTTTTGACATAGAATCTTTTGATGGTAATGTAGTTGTAGGAGATTTTAATTTTGATGGAAAAGATGATTTTGCGGTTTATAACCGTAAACAAGACAACAAAGCATATTACAATTATTATTTACAAGATGCGAGTGGCGAGTTTAAGATAGATAATTTTTTGTCTGATGATACCGATTATTTTAGTAAAAAATATGATGTGAATGGTAAAACAATTGTTATACAAGATAAATCTGCTATAAAAAAATATGCATACAACAACAATTCCTGGACAATGACAGAAGAAGTAAATGACCCTTTTCCGAATGCTCCAGAAAGAGGTTTAATTACTAATTTTAATAGAGGAGAAAACTCGAAAATTATTTCACTTTATGATTCTAATTTTAAAAAAGTTGGGAATGTAGAATTTAATCAATGGGAAAATTTTGCTTCAAAAAACAGTAATAATGTTTTAGAGGTTAAAGAACTTTATAATAGTGATACTAAAATTTCTTCATTGGTTTATAAATCTAAAAATGGCTTGTTTCTACAATTAGATGTTTCTGGAACATATTATGTTAATGCATTAGAATTAAAAAAATATAATTTCAAACCAGAGAGTTTTATAGATTACTTTGTAAATCATGAAATGTATATTTCTCCAAATGGAATAGTTATGAATGTGAGAAAATCACCAAGTTCAAAATCAGAATTAATCGGACAAATTCACCCAGATATAGGTAATTATTACGTTGTTTTTACTGGAAATAAAAAAGGGCAATGGGCTGAAGTGTCTGAAATTATTTTTCCAGAATCTGATTATTATATTCTAAACTATACTACAGGTTGGATAAAAATTATAGGGGATAATGGTTATCCTAATTTTAATTTCAGTAATTAATTATTATTTAATGAATACGAAATTTCTAATATATGTAACTATTTTTCTTTTGATTACAAGCTGTAATAATGAGAAAAATGTAAGTGAAGTAGTTTCAGAAAACACCCAATTAAACTGTGATTATAACAATTTATCCGATCAGTTTAATGTAAATTTCAAAATTAATCAAGATAACAACATTGCAAATGGAGCGATAGAATTTGTTGTTCAAATTACGGACAAGAAGAACAATATCCTAAAAAAAATTACAACACAACCTAAGATAATAGCTTCAGAAATTAATTTTTACAAACAATGTGACCAAGTAAAATCGTTGTCCAAAAATTATAATATTTCAAAACAATGGAGTGATAAATTATATGACGGAAACATTGTAGTTGGCGATTATAATTTTGATGGAAAAGATGATATCGCAATATATCACAGCAAAGAAACTGATCGAGAAATATTTTTTTACGAATACTATTTACAAACAGATCAAGGTGATTTTGAACGGGATAATTTTCTGTCAGACAAATTTCATTATTTCGGCAAAAGATTTGATCGAAAAAATAAATTATTGATAAATGATGAACACGTTATTATTGATAAATACAAATATGACTACGGTTGGATAAAATTAGTAGAAGCTGTAAGTCCGAATATTGAATCGTCTTTTTATATGGTAAGTGTTGCTGCAGTAAAAACTGAATCGGATGCAAAAAACGAAGTAATAAAGCTAGAAAATAAAGGTTATCAAGCAAATTATTTATGGATACCAGATTATGCTTCGTTAAGTGGTGCTAAATTTTACAGTGTTTATATTGGACCATTTTCTACACAACAAGAGTGTGAAATAGCAACAGAAGAATACAGGAAAAAAGATAAAAATGCCTATGGACTTTTGGTCTCGCAAGAACCTAAAAGAGTTCAAATTAATGGAGTCGGAAAAGTTACTGTAACCAATAATTAAATAAAATATAATTCTATGAAAAATATAATTCTACTTACAGTTCTTTTTGGAGCAACGGTTTCTTGTTCTAATAAAGAAGACCAAAAGGTAAAGGAGTTGGAGTTAAAAGTAAAAGAACTTGAGCTGCTAAAACAACAAAGCGAATTAGCAGAAAAAAATAGAAAGGTTAACTCTAATGCGCAATATGTTGCTAATGAGAAAAAGAAATTAGACGAAGAAAAGCAGATTCAACAACAAGCGATGCAAGAGCAAGAAAGTTCAGCTTCTCATATTCAGCCTTATAATCAGTATAGAGTAATTGCAAGTGATCGTTATCCTGCACATTTTTATAATTCGCCAAATTTTAATGATAAACGAAAAGCAAGATTTACAACAAATGAAATTGTTTATGTACAAGAAGTTGTAAAAGATTTTGCTTATGTAGAGTTTACAAATTCGGAGAACAAAACATCCAAAGGTTGGGTAGAAACGGCTTATTTACAATAAATGCAATTTAATTTGAATAGATTTTTAGAAGCCCAAGAAATAGATTTTGAAAGAGCTTTACAAGAGGTGAAGAATGGACGAAAAATTTCTCATTGGATGTGGTTTATTTTTCCACAATACAAAGGACTTGGCTCTAGTGAAACGGCTAATTATTATTCTATACAAAGTTTGGACGAAGCAAATGAATATTTAAATGATTCGACTCTTGGAGTTAGATTAAAGCAAATTACAAAAGTGTTGATAGAAAGTAATGAAACAAAAATTGAAAATATTTTTTACTTTCCTGATAATCTCAAATTAAAATCTTGTATGACACTTTTTGCATTTATTGAAAAGAATGAAGACAATTTATTTACGTTGGTTTTAGATAAATATTTTAACGGAGAATTAGATTCTAACACACTAAATTTAATTATCAAATAAAAAATAAGAGGCTTATTAGCCTCTTATTCTTTTATATTTCCTTCGAAGAATTCTCCTTCTTCAGTTTTACCATTTGTTTTTAGTAATTTTCCTTTTCCATGAAAAAGATTGTTTTTAAAGAAACCTTCGTATCGATCACCGTCAGTAAAATACATAGTTCCTCTTCCGTTCAACACGCCTTTTAAGAACATTCCTTCATAACGATCGCCGTTTTTCCATTTAAAAACGCCAAAACCAGTCATTTCGTCATCTACAATATCACCTTCGTAAGAATCTCCATTTGTAAAGGTATAAACACCTTTTCCTGTATGTATTTCATTCGGAAAATATCCCTCTAACACTCTTCCGTCAGGAAAATAAAACTTACTTGTTTTGAAATTAGTTGATGATTTTTGAGCAATTTCAGGTTTCACTTTTTCAGGAACACTATCCGTTATATATTCATCATCAGAAAAAGTTACTTTTGGGTTATAAAAATCATATCCAGGTGTTGGTTTTTTTGTAACAAAATCAAAATATTCATCTCGTTGAAAAGATAAGTTATCATCAATGTCAGAAAAAGTATTATCAGCAATATTAGTATAAAATGCAGGAAAAGGTTTGGAATCATAATTATACGCAAAACCTTCTATAAGCTTCAAATTATCATTATGTTCATACATTTTTATAGTATCAGCACCATAATATAACCCTACAATCATCGGAGTGTTTTCAGCGATTTTAGTATTAAATGTGACCGTTGGCTGTGGATTAACAGTTTTGCTACCGATCACTAAAAAACCATCTTTGTCTGTTGTTACATCAACTAGATTAATCTTGTAATACAAATAGTTCTTAGTATCATCTTTGTCGTCTTGTTTCACAAAAACAAGTTGATAACCGTCTAAAGAATAATTGGGTTGAGCGCTTTTTAATTCTATAAAAATTTCAGCATTATTATTTTTTGTTTTCATATCAAATTCATTAATATGAACTTGTCCAAATAAAAGGCTTACTCCTAGAATAGGAAGTAGTGTAAATATTTTTTTCATGATTATTTTATAGCGGGATTAATATCAAGAATTTGCTCTTTTTTATATTGATTAATAAATTCTGGAGTAAAAGATTGACTTCCTGCTAGTTTTTCTGTTTTTAAAATGGTATTTAAATCTAATTTAATGTAATCTTGAAGCATTTTTTGAGAAAGTGGTTTGTATGTAAAATGCCAAGGTTCGTACTTAAATCCTTTTCGACTTGGATTATTCGTGTAAACTAAATAAAAACCATATTTCTCAGAATTTTTATCCAACCATTCTTTGAATTTTTCCATACTTCCACCTTTGTTAAAGTGTTTTTCATTTAGTGGATCCGTAGGAATACCAGTTGTAGAGTGTATTATATCTAAATCTGTTCCCCAGTGATGTCTAGAAGTTCCGGGAATTGTAGAATATTCTATAATTTTCTGAATATTTTTTTCAGGAGTTAAATCCTTGCTATTTGAATTGTATTTTCTGTTCCAAATTCCATTCTGATAATCAAAATTCCTATAACTAGAAATAACATGTATATTAAAACCTGCTTTTTTAGCCTCAGCTTTCATTTTGTCAAAAGCTTTTGCAGCTTCCGGCAATAAAGCATAATTATCTTTCCTTACTAAAGTAGGATTTCCTTTACCTATTAACTCTTCTTGATTTGTAGTTAATTTTGTTTCAGCTTTTTTAATTGTATCAGCTAATTCTTCATCCAAAATAATTTCAGAACTGTCGACAGAATTATTGTATAAGTTTGTTTGTGTTTTTTCTTGATCTTTTTTTTCAGATTTGTTACATGAAAAAATAAACGGAAAACATATAAGTGTGTAAAATATTTTTTTCAAATGATTTAATTATAATTATTTAACTAGGAACAAATATATTAAATAATATACTGGATATCCCCCTGAATTTT
>NZ_DKSQ01000003.1:71125-71379 GCF_002472765.1 Empedobacter sp. UBA7252 | reverse complement strand
TTTATTTAGGACGCTATTGATAAAAGATAATAAAAAAGAACCTCATTTCTAAGGTTCTTCAATTTCTATTCTATTTTCGAAAATATTTAATTCATCATTCAAAAAACGATGCTTTTCAGTTCGAGTTCCTTTCAGTCGAGGAGCTAAAATACCTTCATTCCAAATAGTATCCGAACTCAAAATTCGTGCTTCATCCCACAAATCAGCATCAATAAAATGTTGTATGGTATCACTTCCACCTTCAATAATCAAGG
>NZ_DKSQ01000003.1:52095-70981 GCF_002472765.1 Empedobacter sp. UBA7252 | reverse complement strand
GTTTTCGTACAAATAATCCATTACTTGCGGCAATATTTTTTGTGTAAAATCTAATTGAACAAGTTCTAAATTTTCTTCAGAACAATTTTCAATCGAATTGAAAATTACAGTAGGTTGTGTTTGATCAAACAAATGGAAATTTCTCGGAATAGCTAAGTTTTTGTCAATCGCAATTCTCAACGGATTATTTCCTTCCCATAATCGCGTGTTAAGTTGCGGATTATCAATTAAAGCTGTGTTTTTTCCAACCAAAATAGCTTGTTCTTCTGTTCGCCATTTATGCACTAATTGCTTTGTATATTGGTTTGTAATCCATAATTGTACATCATCACGCCCCATATATCCGTCTTCTGTTTGCGCCCATTTTAAGATAATATATGGACGTTTTTTCTGATGAAAAGTTATAAAACGTTTATTAAGTTTTATACATTCTTTTTCCAAAACGCCTAAAGTTACATCAACACCATTTTTCAGCAAACGCAAATAACCTTGTCCATTTACTTTCGCAAAAGGATCTAGAGTTCCGATTACGACTTTTGGAATCTCTTTTTCTATAATCAAATCCGCACAAGGAGGTGTTTTTCCGTGATGTGAACAAGGTTCTAACGTAACATATAACGTAGATTCCTTTAATAATTCTTGATTTTTAACCGAATTAATTGCGTTCACTTCGGCGTGTGGTCCACCATATTCTGACGTAAAACCTTCGCCTATAATTTTGTTGTTATGTACAATAATAGAACCAACAAACGGATTAGGATATGTTGTTCCTAACCCGTTTGTAGCAATTTGTATACAACGAGCCATATATTGCTCATCGATAGATTGTTGTGTCATGCCTAAAAATTATGCATTAAAATCAATATTGAATAATGTTTTCAGTTTGATTTCTGCTTCAATTAATTTTTTACGTTTATCGTCAATTTGCTTGTAAACATCTTTTAATAAAGGATTGTTCTCATTTGCATTCGAAAAGAAATGTACATTATTATCCAATTGATTAATCTCTTTTTCTAAATCCTCAATTATTTTACGTGTTTTTCTAATCTCATCATCCAATAAATTACCATTATTTCCAGATTTTACTTTATTGACAAATGATTTCAACTTATAATCGTTCAATTGATTTTTAGAAAGATTTAAAGCATCTAATTTTTTGTGGTAAACATCTGTAAATTCTTGATTGATTGAAATTTTTTCTGATGGAACTTTTCCTAAATTTGTCCAATTATGTTGAATTTCTTCTAATTGTTTCAACGCCTCATCTTTGTCTTCAGAAATCGTTTGATTTTTGAAATCGTTTAAGAAAGCTTGTTTCTTTTCGAAATTTAGTTCCAATTTTTGATTCGCTTGTTCGTGACGTTTTTTGTAACGATCAAAGAATTGATTACATGTATCTTTGAATTCTTTCCAGATTTTGTCTGAATTTTTTCTTGGAACATGACCAATTTTTTTCCAATCATTTTGGATTTTTTTAATCACTTGTACAGAAGCATTCCAGTCTGTGCTTTCCGTATGTTGTTTTGCAATTTCTAACAAAGCCAATTTCTTTTCAAGATTCAGTTGTTGCTCTGATTTTAGATTTTTATAGAAATCATTTTTGATGTGATTAAATTGTCTTGTCACTTCTTTGAAAGCTTCCCAAGTTGCAGAATTTTTATCCTTCGGAACACGCCCAATTGTGATAAAGTTCTCACGCAAAGAGTTTATTTCAGAAATAGCTTTTTGCCAATCGCCATGCGATTTTGTTGTTGCTTGCTCAGAAATTTCTTTGATACGAGCAATAATTTGATTCTTCTTTTCTAAATTATCTTTTTGCTCTTGCTTTATTTTTTCATTCAATTCACCTTTACGGTCATGAATTTTATTTGTTAATTCTTTGAATTTTTGCCACGTTGGTTCGCGCAAATCTTCTTGTACAGGAACGGCTTCTTCTTTCCATAAACGATGCAAATATTGCAATTCATTCAAGGCTTTTTGCACGTTTTGCTCTCCAATTAATTCTTCCGCACGTTTGATAATCGATTGACGAACTTCAAGATTATGTGCATAATCCAATGTTTGCAATTCCTTATTCATATCCAAATATGTGTAGAAATTATCTAAGTGGAAAAAATAATTTTTGAATACATTTTCAGCATTTTTGCTCGGAATTCTTCCTGCATTGTGCCAACGAGTTTTTAACTCACGAAATTTCTTGAACATTGCCGCCGAAGAATCGCTTGGTTCTTGATACAAGGCTTTCAATTCGTCAATAATTTCTAAACGTTCTTTTAAATTATCAGATTCCTTTTTTTCGTTTTCTTTATGAAAAACTGCTAATTGATTTTTGAAATCGTTGTAAACAGCATTAAATTTTGCTCTAAAAGATGTTTCGTATTTAAAATCTAATTCATCACCACCTTCACTTAAGAAAGTTTCTTTTTTCGTAGCTTCATCTTCTTCTAATTTAGCTTTGAATGCATCACGAATTTGATTAAAATGCTCGCGAATCTCCTGAACATCATATTTACTCAATAGATTTTTTGCTTCGTTAATCAAAACATCAAAACTAAATGTTTCGTAATCTTTGAACGAAATATCGCTTATTTTTTCTTGGTTCGTTAACTCTTCCGTTTTGTAAGATTCCGTGTTAGAGTCGTTTGTAGTTGCAGGTTTGGGTAGTTGTTCTCCGTCTGCATTTTGCAGGTTATCCATTTCAGTATTCATAAGAAATTAAGTTTTGTTTCTCAAATCTAATAAAATTTGAGGACAATATCAAGTCTATTTTGTACGATTATTCCAAATTTTCCAAGCTTTTTCGGCTTGTAAAACTAACATTTCGTGACCATTTTTTATTTTGGCTCCGTTTTGTTGACCATTTTCTAAAAATTTTGTCAATGGTGGATTGTAAATTAAATCGTACAATAAATGATTTTCGTTGATAAATTGGTAGGGTAGAAGTGGAGCGATTTCAATAGTTGGAAAAGTACCAACTGGCGAACAATTCACAATAATTTGATGATTATGAATGATTTCTTTATTTAATTCATCATAAGAATAATGATTTTCGTTTTTTGTTCTCGAAACAATTTTATAGTCAATTTTCAATAAATCAAGAATATAAAAAACCGCTTTTGCAGCGCCTCCATTTCCTAAAACCAACGCTTTTTTGTGATGAGGTTCTAAAAGAGGTTCTATCGAATGATGAAAACCGTAACAATCTGTATTATGTCCGATTCGTTTTCCATCTTTTATTAAAACGGTATTTACCGCACCAATTGCTTTGGCTTCTGGCGATAATTCGTCCAAAAATGGAATGATTTCTTGTTTGTAAGGAATTGTGACGTTAAAGCCCACTAAACCTTCGATTTCGAATACTTTTTCTACTTCATCGATTTGCTGTAAATCAAAAACATTGTAGACAGCGTCTACAATGTTCTCGTTTTTAAATTTTTCAGCAAAATAAGATTTAGAAAATGAATAAGAAATATTTCTTCCGATTAATCCAAATTGTCTCATTCTTCTGTTTTATTTTTATTGAATTGAGCTTTCACGATTCGGATAATCAACGGCATATTCGCTAATAATATAATTCCGAAAATGAATTTCTCTAAATTATTTTTTACAATGTCAAACTGACCTAATGTGTGTCCCAAAAGCGAAATAACGCCAACCCAAAGTACCGCTCCTATAAAACTATAGGTAATAAATGTGCGATAATTAAGGTTTGTAACACCACAAATAAATGGAATTATAGTACGAACAACAGGCATAAAACGAGCAATAATAATTGCTTTTTTACCATTTTCGTTAAAAAATTCTGTTGCTTTTTCGATATGTTTCTTTTTAAGAAACCATGAGTCTTTTCGTCCTAAAATCCAACCGCCAAATTTTCGTCCAACATAATAATTTACGTTATCACCAAGAATTGCTGCAACCATCAGTAATGGAATAATATATTCGATATGCAAATGGTTTTGTTCATCGCTTGCTGCAATCATTCCAATCGAAAAGATTAGTGCATCTCCAGGTAAAAAAGGCATTAAAAATGACATGATAATTAAACCAGTTTCGGCGAAAATTATCAGGAATAAAATAACATATATCCAATAACCGTAATTATTGATAATGTCCATTAATACCTTGTCTGGGCGTTGAACAAAATTGGTGATAAACTCAATAATAGATTGCATTTTTTATTTTTTAAGCTCTAATTATATCAGCTCCAATAGCACGTAAACGTACATCGATATCTTCGTAACCACGGTCAATTTGATCGATATTATGAATAACAGTTTTTCCTTTCGCAGAAAGTGCAGCAATTAATAAAGACATACCGGCACGAATATCTGGCGAAGTTAATTCGGCTCCTTTCAACGGAGTTTCGTGATTAAGACCAATTACTGTTGCACGGTGCGGATCACATAAAATAATTTGGGCACCCATATCGATTAATTTATCCACGAAGAATAAACGAGATTCAAACATTTTTTGGTGAATCAAAACACTTCCTTTTGCCTGTGTTGCAACTACCAAAATAATTGACAATAAATCTGGTGTAAATCCTGGCCAAGGAGCATCAGAAATAGTTAAAATAGAACCGTCAATAAAACGCTCGATTTCGTAATGTTCTTGAGCTGGAATATAAATATCGTCATCGCGTCGTTCTAATTTGATTCCTAATTTTCTGAAAACATCTGGAATAACACCTAAATTTTCCCAAGAAACATTTTTGATTGTTAATTCAGATTTTGTCATTGCAGCTAAACCAATCCAAGATCCAATTTCAATCATATCTGGTAAACATGTATGTTCAGTTCCTCCTAATTTCTCAACTCCTTCAATCGTTAAAAGATTCGAAGAAATTCCAGAAATTTTAGCACCCATTCTGTTCAACATTTTACACAATTGTTGAATGTAAGGCTCACATGCAGCGTTGTAAATAGTTGTTGTTCCTTTCGCTAAAACTGCAGCCATAATAATATTTGCAGTTCCTGTTACAGATGCTTCTTCTAATAACATATAAGAACCTTGCAATCCGTTTTCGTCGACTTCTACACCGTAAAAATCTTCGTCAGGATTAAAACGATATTTAGCTCCTAAAGCAAAGAAACCTTCGAAGTGCGTATCTAAACGACGACGTCCAATTTTATCTCCTCCTGGTTTTGGCATAAAAGCTTCTCCGAAACGAGCTAAAAGTGGACCCATTAACATGATTGATCCACGTAATGCAGCACCATCTTTGCGAAATTGTTTTCCTTTTAAATAATCTAATCGTAATTCGTCAGCTTGAAAAGTGAAATCTCCTTTTCCATTTTTTTGTGTTTTTACGCCTAAATCACCCAAAATTTCAATCAAACGATTGACATCTCGGATATCTGGAATATTTTTAACACGAACTTGTTCATTGGTTAATAAAACCGCACATAAAATTTGTAGTACTTCATTTTTAGCACCTTGCGGAGTAATTTCTCCTTTCAAAGGTTTCCCTCCCTTTATTTGAAATGTAGCCATTTAGTTGTATTAAATAGTTTTGATTTAACCTTTATTGTTTCGAACGTTTTGGTTTCGATTGTTGTTATTTTGATTATTTCGGTTATTGTTGTTTTGACGATTATTCGAATTTTGGTTATTATTTCGATTGTTGTTATTTTGATGATTACGATTATTGTTTTGGTAATTTCTATTGTTTTGATTGTTGTTTGAATGATTATTATTCGAATTCAAACGATCAGGTGAAACCAAGTGATCATCAACTTTTCTCAAATCAATTTTACCATCAGATAATTCGTACAAATGATTAAAAATAACTTGGTCATCAACTGTATCTTTATTCCAAAGTAAATAACATTTTTTCATGTGATTGGCAATCGCAAAGTACAAACCTTCGCGTTTTTCGCCTTCTTCCCACGTTACAGCAACATCAATCATTTTACGAATATTATTTCCGTAATATCTGTATTTATAGATGCTTTTTGGATATTCTACTTTATTTGGTTTACTATTTACCGTATCTTTTTTCGTCGGAATTGGATAAGGAGATTTTACATCCAAATCAAATTCTGCCATAATAAAAAGTTGATCCCAAAGTTTATGTTGAAAATCTGGTACATCGCGCAAGTGAGGATTTAATTCTCCCATTACTTCAATTATAATTTCGGCAAATCCGTTGCGTTCTGTTTCGTCTGTTATTGTTTTACAATGATTTACCATTTCTTGAATATGACGACCATATTCTGGAATAATCAATTGCGAACGAAGTGTATTATATTCCATTAAATTTTCTAATGTATTGGTTACAAATTTACAAAATTCTATCCGATTATTTGGGTAGAAAAGGTGTATTGATTGCTAATTTTTTATTAAATTTTATTCCTTAAAAAACGATTATAGTCGGAAGAAGATAAGCCGTAAAACAAGATTTTGTCTATTTAATTCAAAACAGTTAAAAATCTTTATCACCAAGGAAAATTAAGTTAAAACCTTTTGGTTGTCAACAAATATAGTATTTTCTTTTAATAAAAAGTAAATTTGGGTTTTTGTTTGAATGATTTAAATGAATATATTTTTAATTTAAACTTTATCCTCAAATTACACGCATTCAACGTATCTTTAGGGCAATTAAACAATAAATTATGAAAATAAAGTCGATAATAGCACTTTTTTTTCTCGCTACCACTTTTACTTTTGCTCAAACAAAACAGATTTTAATTGAAAATGTTAGAATTTTAGATCATCAAACTCAAGCATTAACATCGCCGATGAATGTTTTGGTTTCTGGGCAAAAAATTGAAAAAATTAGTTCTGCAAAAATTTCTTCACCTAATCAAGACGTTGTAAAAATTAATGGAGGAGGAAAAACGTTGATGCCAGGTTTGATAGATGTTCATGTACACATGGTATTTGGTTCATTGACGATGGCGCAAATGATGTCGCCAGATATGTCCGAAGAAATGTTAATGAATAAGGTTGGCGAAGCTTCCCACAAAATGTTGATGCGTGGTTTTACGAGTGTTCGTGATGCTGGTGGGCCAATTTTTCCCTTGAAATTAGCCATCGATAAAGGTAAAGTTGCAGGGCCTAGAATTTGGCCTTCGGGTGCAACGATTAGTCAAACAGCTGGTCACGGAGATTTTAGAACTCCTGATGAACGTTCGCGTCGTTTTTTTGGTAAAGCATCTCGTGCAGAGGAATTAGGAGCTACTTTTATTGCTGATGGAAGAGATGAAGTTTTGACTGCAACAAGAGAGAATTTACGTTTTGGTGCGAGTCAAATCAAATTAATGGCAGGTGGAGGAACGTCTTCTGCTTATGATCCGATTGATGTTACACAATATACTTTTGACGAAATGAAAGCTGCAGTTGATGCTGCTGAAGATTGGGGAACGTATGTAATTCTCCATTATCTTGCGTAACCATCTTTAAAATTTCGGCATTTGTAAACCATTTTTGAAGACGTAATATGTAACTATTTTGATCATCATTCAACTCAGGTTCAAACAAGAAATCCGTTCCCCATGCAAGCTTCACACCAAGTTTTTTTGCTAAAGGCCAAACTTTATCTTGACCATCCAAAACTGGTTTACGTTTTTCTTTTCGCTGCTCGTCCATGTTTTCATTATTATCCATCAAATTTTGAAGGCTTAACCAAACTCCTTTTTTGGCAAGAATTTTTAATGTTTCTTCATCTAACATTTGACCATGCTCAATTGACTTCACTCCTGCTTCCACAGCACGTTGCACAGCTCTCGGCGTATAGGCATGTACCATTGTTGCAATTATCTGGTTTAAGAAGCCCATATCCAGGGAAATTAGGTGTTGTAGAAGAACAAGCTTTAGCAGATTTGATTTTGGTTGATGGAAATCCGTTGAAAGATTTATCATTAATAGCTAATCCTGATAAAAACTTTTTAGTGATTATTAAAGATGGTCAGATTTATAAGAATACAATTAAAACGAAAAAGTAAAATTATCATACATCATAAAAAAACGAGGTTAATTTTTATTTTACCTCGTTTTTTTAGTTATAAAATTAGAAATTTTAGATCTTATTTATCGGCTTGAAATTTGTTGAAAAAGTCAATGATTTATTCATAAAAATGTTGATTTTGAATAAGTAAAACTGTAAATTAATTATTAAATCTTAATAAAAATGTCAATACCAGAGAATATTTATAATAGAGTAATTCTTCCAGAAGATGAGATTATAGCTACTTTACTTATTGTCCATGGTATGCAAGAACATAGTGGGCGATATGAAAATTTTGCAAAGTATTTGGCTGACAAAGGAATTCTAGTTTTGTTATATGATCATTTAGGACATGGACAAACAGCTAAAATAGAAGAAGATTACAGTTTTTTCTGCTTAGACAATCCAAAAGAAAATTTAATAAATACGGCAAAAGAGTTAGCTAATTTGTTAGAGAATAAATACCCTTTATTACCACATTTTATTTTGGGACATTCAATGGGATCGTTTATAACACGTTGCCTACTTCAAGAATATGGAAATCATTTTGATGGTGCTATAATTATGGGAACAGGAGGTAGGATTCCTGGAATTAAATTATTGAGTAGTTTTTTAAGTCTTCTAAATAAATTGATTCCTCATAAAAGAAGTCAATTACTTAATACTATTTTTTTAAAATCGAATAATAAACATTTTCAAAATGAAGAAAATTTTCATGAGACTAATTGGTTTAGTTTAGATGAGTTAAATCGTTTAAATTTTCTGAAAGATCCTCTTTGCGGAATACCTTTCACTGTTAACGGTTTTTATACTTTGATTAATTTAAATATACAAGCAACAAAAAAGAATTGGACAAAAGATATACCGCAATCTTTACCTATTTATTTTGTGAGTGGAGCAGATGATCCAATTGGTGATTTTGGTAAAGGAGTTTTGCAATCGTATAAAGATTTAAAGCAAAATGGATTTCAATATGTAACAATGAAACTATATCCAAACTTGAGACATGAAATATTGAATGAATCTATCAAAGATGAAGTATATCAAGATATTGTAGATTGGTTAACGGTTTTGATAAATCATAAAAAAATAGAGCAAAAAGACGTTTAATAAATCTTTTTGCTCCAAAAAAATTATTCTCCTAAAAGAGCACCAGAAACATTCCAATAACTGAAACTATTTCCTTCTGGTTTTCCTTGCGGAATTTTTACTTGTATACTATGTTTTCCGGCTTTTAAATTGCCCAAATCTATAAAATATGGATTTGTGATTGTTCCAGGGCACCAGTTAGAACGACTATAATCAGATGATGATAAACCATTGTCAAAATTACCAGAAGCAGGATTGTAAGCGCGATACGAACCACAATCTTGTCTCCAAGGAACTATATTAAATACTTTTTGTCCATCAAGAAAAATACTATTTTCTTTCGGAACAAATTCATCACCATTTTCCCAACCGCCATGTCCAGTTGTTGTAAAACGTAATTTAGCATTGTTGTAATCTTCTTTCAACGTGAATTCTACTGTAAAACCATTCGGATTTTCGAACAAAGTAGGGTATTCTTGTCCAGCCATTTCCATCACATTTGCAGTATTGAAAATTGGTAAAACCTTTTTAATTGGCATTGTTGTAGAACCTGATGGATGAACAGAAATATTGGCAGAAATAATATGTCCGCCTTGATCATAATTTCCAATGAAGAAACCAATCAAAACTTCTTGATCAGATAATAAACCTTGAAATTCTGTGATTTCTTGACGATATTTTGCTTCGGTTTCCCATGTTTGATTTTTTAATTGAATATGATTGAATTTTTTAATTCCAAAAGGTGTGAAAAAGCGCATTAATTCAATAGTTGGCGAATAATTTTCTGTCAAAAAATAACCTTGATATTTCTTATTATTTGCAGATGTAAAAATCGGTAATTGATTAATTCCTTTTTGTAAACCATCCATAAATGTAATTTTAGAATCACGGGGAATCAAAAACACAGAACCAGTTCTGTCGTAAGCATCACCATTTGATTGTTGCGAAACATTTAAGAAAACTTGGCTTCCTACTTTAATTTGAGGAATTTTAATTTTTCGAACCACAACAGTTCCATTAGCAAAGCGATAAATTGAATCATTTGACGAAAAATCTTTACTAAAGTTAACTTGTTGATGTGATAAAAGTGGAATATCAACGAATTTACTTTTCCAAATAATGTCTTTATATGTCAATAAATCAACTCTATTTTGATGCAATTCTTTTTGGATAAATTGACTTGGAATCAAATCTTTTTCGCGTTCTATTTTCGAAGCTCGAATCGTTGAATTATTATTTCGTGTAAGTTCTAACACAAAACCTAAATTCATTCCAACCATTGTTGGAGAAGCATTCAATTCCATATTGTCAACAAACCAAACGTCTATTGTATTCGAATTAATATTTGTTGTTGCTTTTTTACAACGTAAACCTAAAATTCGTTTTGTTTCTTTAGAAATTGTAAAAACAGATTTATTGAACGCGACAGAATCATTTGTAATAATAGAATTAGTCGGGTCAAATTGTGTAATCAAGGAAATAATTGATGGGTTTGTTTTGGTATAATAAAACATTTCATCAGGATAATTTGAAGAATTACTAAAACTTTGTTGCTTTCCAATAACGGTTTCTTTTGTATTCGCAATAACTTGTATGGGGTTATTTTCTTCGACTTTCTTTCCATTCGAAAAGCGTTCGTACGTAATTTTGTAGGTTTCCTGTGCATCAAGAACAATAGCCTGAATACAAAAAATGATAAGTAGAATTGATTTCAATTTCATGTGTGATAAATAAAAAAGGTTTACAAACGAATTGTAAACCTATAAAAATATATGATTGTATGAAAAAATATCTTACACAAAAGCATTAATTCCTGTCACATCTGCTCCAGTAATCAATAAATGGACATCATGCGTTCCTTCGTAAGTAATCACTGATTCAAGATTTGCTGCATGTCGCATCATAGGGAAATCGCCTACAATTCCCATTGCACCGATAATTTGACGAGATTCTCGCGCAATATCAATAGCCATTTTTACATTGTTGCGTTTTGCCATAGAAATTTGTTCAGGAGTTGCTTTATTTTCGTTTTTCAACGTTCCTAATCGCCAACATAACAACTGAGCTTTCGTAATTTTTGTAATAAATTCAGCTAATTTTTTCTGTTGCAATTGATAAGAAGCAATCGGTTTTCCAAATTGTGTTCGTTCTAACGAATATTTCAAAGCAGATTCGTAACAATCAATTGCAGCGCCAATTACACCCCAAGAAATTCCGTATCGAGCCGAGTTTAAACAAGATAATGGTCCGCGTAAACTACTTACTTCTGGTAAAATTTGAGAAGCTTCAATCTTGACATTTTCGAAAACTAATTCACCTGTTTTTGAAGCTCTTAATGACCATTTATTCAATGTTTCTGGCGTTGTAAAACCTTGCATACCGCGTTCTACAATAACACCACGAATTTTTCCTTCTTCATCTCTTGCCCAAACAACTGCAATATCACAAATTGGTGAATTTGTAATCCACATTTTTGCTCCATTTAAGATATAATGATCACCATTTTTAGTCAAACGAGTTTCCATTCCGCCAGGATTTGAACCGTGATTTGGTTCAGTTAATCCAAAACTTCCAACGAATTCTCCTGAAGCTAATTTTGGTAAATATTTGCGTTTTTGTTCTTCAGATCCAAAAGAAAAGATTGGATACATCACCAACGAAGATTGTACTGATGCAGCAGAACGAACAGCCGAATCGCCGCGTTCTAATTCTTGCATGATTAATCCATACGACATTTGGTCCAATCCTGCACCTCCATATTCTTCAGGAATATAAGGTCCTAAAGCACCAATTGCGCCTAATTTTTTCATTAAATCTGGAATATCTTTATGATGTTGCGCAGCATCATCTATCACAGGTTTTATTTCGTTGTCCACAAAATCTCGAACAGATTGACGAATTAATTTGTGTTCTTCTGTCAATAAATCATCAATCTTAAAATAATCTGTAGTTGAATTCATTTTATGCGGTTTTATTTTATTAAATCTAACGATTATTCACTAAATTAAAAATTATTCTGAATAATATTTATTAAAAATTTTAATTTATGAAACTTTTGACTAATTTAGGTAAAAGTTAAAAACACAAAATAACACAAAAAAATGATAGAAAACGAATTAAAAGAATTAGGTATTTCTTCCGAAAATCTTGGAACATCAACAGGAAATACTTGGTTTGGAAAAGGTGAAGAGCTTTCTTCTTACTCGCCAGTAGACGGAAAATTGATTGGAAAAGTTAAGTCATCAACAAAAGATGATTATGAAGAAGTGATAAAAAAAGCACAAGTTGCTTTCAAAGAATGGCGAATGATTCCTGCTCCGAAACGAGGAGAAATTGTGCGTCAATTCGGAGAGAAACTTCGTGAGAAAAAGGCTTCCTTGGGAAAATTGGTTTCGTATGAGATGGGAAAATCTTATCAAGAAGGTTTGGGTGAAGTGCAAGAAATGATTGATATCTGTGATTTTGCTGTTGGATTATCGCGTCAATTATATGGTTCGACAATACATTCGGAAAGACCTTTGCATCGCATGTACGATCAATATCATCCGCTTGGAATTGTAGGCGTGATTTCTGCGTTCAATTTTCCAGTTGCAGTTTGGTCTTGGAATACATGTTTAGCGATGGTTTGCGGTGATGTTGTAGTTTGGAAACCAAGTGAAAAAACACCTTTGTGTGCGGTTGCGTGTCAACATATTTTAGCAGAAGTTTTAAAAGCAAATAATATTTCAGAAGGCGTTTCTTCTTTGGTAATGGGCGATAAAACAATCGGTGAATTAATTGCGCAAGATGCTCGTGTGGCTTTGGTTTCTGCAACAGGTTCTACGCGAATGGGAATTGAAGTGAATAAAGTTGTTGCTGCTCGTTTGGGTAAAACAATTTTAGAATTAGGTGGAAATAATGCGATTATTGTTACGCCAGATGCTGATTTAAAAGTTATGCTAACTTCGGCTGTTTTTGGGGCAGTTGGTACGGCTGGACAGCGTTGTACAACAACAAGACGTTTGATTGTTCACGAGTCGATTTATGATAAAGTAAAAGAATCGTTGGTAAATGCTTACAAACAAATAAAAATAGGTAATCCGTTGGATACAGCAAATCATGTTGGTCCATTGATCGATAAACATGCGGTTGAAATGTATTCAAATGCTTTAGAAAAAATCAATCAAGAAGGAGGAAAGATTATCGTTGAAGGTGGCGTTTTAGAAGGAAATGGCTTTGAAAGCGGTTGTTATGTAAAACCTGTAATTGCTGAGGTTGAGAATCATTATAAAATTGTTCAGCACGAAACTTTTGCTCCAATTTTATATTTAATCAAATATTCTGGAGATGTGTTAAATGCTATCGAAATTCAGAATAATGTAGCGCAAGGTTTATCGTCTTCTATCATGACAAATAATCTTCGCGAAGCTGAATTATTCTTGAGTCAACAAGGTTCTGATTGTGGAATTGCAAATGTAAATATCGGAACTTCTGGTGCTGAAATTGGTGGTGCTTTCGGTGGTGAAAAGGAAACTGGAGGTGGACGTGAGTCGGGTTCGGATGCTTGGAAAGCATATATGCGACGACAAACGAATACAATTAATTATTCGACAGAAGTGCCATTGGCGCAAGGAATTAAGTTTGATTTTTAAAAATTTACAGAGATGAGTACAGTACACGAAAGATTAGCAAAACATATATTGGCAGATGGATATCCGATTGTAATGGATATGGATAAGTCGCATGGTTCCTATGTTGTAGACGAAAATGGCATTGAATATTTAGATTTATTTTCGATGTTTGCTTCGACGGCGATTGGTTATAATCATCCACATTTGATGGCGAAAATTGATTTTTTAGGTCGAAATGCTGTCAATAAACCTGCGATGTCAGACATTTATACAAAAGATTATGCCGATTTAATTGATACATTTGAGCGTGTTGCGATGCCGAAAGAATTGCAATATTTATTCTTTATTTCTGGAGGAACATTGGCAGTAGAAAATGCACTAAAAACGGCTTTTGATTGGAAAACAAGATTAAATTTTTCGAAAGGAATTGAGAAAGAAGCAAGTGATGTCATTCATTTTAAGCAAGCGTTTCATGGACGTTCTGGTTACACATTATCGCTAACGAATACGAAAGATCCTCGTAAATACGAATATTTTCCAAAATTTGATTGGCCAAGAATTGAAAATCCAAAACGAATTTATCCTGTTACGGAAGATAATTTAAGCAAGGTTGTTGAGGCTGAAAAACGAGCGATTGAACAAATAGAAAATGTTTTAGAAACACGCAAAAATAAAGTTGCTTGTATTATTATTGAGCCGATTCAAGGTGAAGGAGGAGATAATTATTTTCGAAAAGAATTCTTTCAGAAATTGAGAGAAATTTGTGATAGAGAAGAGATTTTATTGATTTTTGATGAGGTACAAACAGGAATGGGAATGACTGGTAAAATGTGGGCTTTTCAGCATTATGATGTGATTCCTGATGTGATTTCGTTTGGAAAGAAAACACAAGTTTGTGGAATTTTAGCGAATAAAGAAAAGTTAGATCAAATTCCGAATAATGTTTTCAAGGAATCAAGCCGTATTAATTCGACTTTTGGTGGGAATTATATCGATATGTTGCGTTTCAAATTAATTTTAGAAGTGATCGAACAAGAAAAATTAGTAGAAAATGCGGCAGAAAAAGGTAAATATATTTTATCAAAATTGAATGAAATAGCAAAAGAGACGAAGAAAATTCATTCGGTTCGTGGATTAGGATTGTTCATTGCGTTTGATTTTTCATCAGATTTGGATCGTTCAGAGTTCATCAAAACATGTTTCGAAAATCACATGATTATTCTTCCTTGTGGTGAAAACTCTGTGCGAATGCGCCCTCATCTCAATATTTCTGAAGAAGATACCAATAAAGCAATAGAAATTATTAAATTAGCGTTAAAATAAACAGCAAAAGCAACCAAGCAAAGGTTGCTTTTTTAATTTTGTAAAAGATAAAACTAAGGTATGATAGATTCTTTTTTCTTCGATTTTGACGGAACATTACAAGGTTTTGAAAACCATGAAATCAGTGATTCGACAATCGAAGCGTTGAAATTATTAAAACAAAAAAATAAAAAAATATACATCGCAACAGGACGAAATATGGTGGATATGCCCGAACATATTTTTGATTACGGTTTTGATGGTTATATCAATAATAATGGTGGAATGTGCTCGGACGAAAACCGTCAATCATTTTTTGTAGATTATATTAATCCTAATGATATAGAGGCTTTGTTGCAATATGATGATGAAAATCCATTTTCATTTTCGTATATGACGAAAGAAGCGTTTAGTATTAATCGTGTGAATGATAATGTAGAAAAATCGTTTGCATATTTTGGAATGGAAGTTCCAGAAGTGGTTGATCCTCGAACTTTACCGAAAGATAATATCATGCAAATGAACTTTTTTGTAAACGAAGAACAAGAAGATTATTTGATGAAAAATGTGTTGACAAATAGTGTAGGAACACGTTGGATAGAATATTTTGCTGATATAAATCCGAAGGATATTAGTAAAATGCGCGGAATAGAACGAATGGCTGATCGCGATAATTTAGATTTATCTAAAACAATGGCTTTTGGCGATGGAGGTAACGATATTAGTATGTTGAAAGGTTGTAAAATTGGTGTAGCAATGGGCGATGCGAAGGAGAATGTGCGAGAAGCTGCGGATTATTATACAACTTCTGCGGATAATCACGGAATATGGAATGCGCTGAAACACTTTGAGATAATTTAGAAACTTATTTTAATTTATATAGAAAAAATCCAACTTCGGTTGGATTTTTTTCTTTTCCCAATGTTGTGTTAATTATATATTCTATTATTGTAGAATTGAAAAATAAAAATTATTTTAGAGTATTAATTATAAACTACAACATAATGAAACAATTATTATTAGCTGGATTTTTACTTTTTTCGAATTTTGGTTTTGGGCAAGAAAAGCTTATTGTCGATTATAAATACGATATAAAGCATGATGAAGAAAAAATAAAGGAGTTTGAAAGAGAGCAAGCACAAAAAGGAGGAGGTACAATAAAAATTGGAGGGTCTCCAAATATTTATTATCAATTAGAATATAATGATAATCAGTCCATTTACAAAAAAATAGAAACTATCAATAATGATCAAAATGGTAGCTCTATGGGGGCTTTTTCAATTAATATTGGAGGAGAATATAAAGATCTGATTAATGAAATAAGTAAGAAAGCGTTTCGCCAAGAAGTCGTTTTAGATAAACAAAATTTTATTGTGGTTACTCCATATAAAGATTATGAATGGAAAATTACAGATATTGAAGATACGATTTTGGGTCACAAAGTAAAAAAAGCTATTGGTAATGATAAAGGTAAGCAAATAGCAGCTTGGTTTGCGCCAGATATTAAGGTTGATGCAGGACCAAATCAAGTGAATGGATTGCCAGGTTTGATTCTGAAAACGGTGAGCGAAACGGGCGGTAAATTTGGTTCGATTATGACTTATGAAGCGGATAAAATTACCTTAAACCCTAAGAAAATGTCTAAAACTAAACCTTTAAAAGGTGAAGAAATAACACAAGAAGAATTTAAAAAATTGCAAGATGAATCTCGTCAAAAAATGAGAGAATCTTTTTCGATTGGAGTGGACAAAAAATAATTTTGAATGAAATATTTAGTAATTTTCATTAGTTTTTTTTGTAGTTTAGTTCAAGCGCAAGAAGCTCTAGAGATTGTATATGAAGAAGTTTCTATTCCTAGAATTATAGGAAAAGATGGGAAGGAAGAAAAATTGGATGATGATTTTATAAAAGCACTTTCTGTTCCAAAAAATTATGTGCTACAAATAGAAAAAGGAAAAAGTGTTTTTTCCAAGATTGAGAAAATTAATAATTCACAAGGTAACGCATCGGTTACGATGTATGGTATTTTTTCGTATAATTTTGAACAAGATTTCAATCAAAATAAAATGAAACAAGAATGGATGATAGAGAATAAAAAATACCTTGTAACTGATACCATTTCTACACATTATAAATACGAATTAACGCAAGAAAAATCTACTTATTTGGGTTTTGATGTTAAACAAGCAGTTGTAAAATATGATGATAATAATAAATCAATTATTTGGTATGCACCAAGTTTACCCAAACGTTTTGGTCCAAAAGAATTTATTAATCTTCCAGGTTTGGTATTAAAAGTAGAATCTATTCGAAATGGAATTATTGATCCATCTTATTCTTTGAAAGCAACTTCTGTTACAACGAAAGATCATTTAGAATTTAAGAAATTATTCAAGGCAAAGGAAATTTCTAAAGCCGAATTTGAAAAATTGAGAGCTGATTATAACCAACAAAGTTCGAATGAACATCAAGGAGTAGATAAAGAATAACCAAATATAAACTATGAAAAAATTATTATTGATTGTATTAAGCAGCTTGTGTTATTTTGCAAATGCGCAAGATATTTTAGAAGTAGAATATGATGTATATACAGTATATGATGCAAGTAAAACTCAAGGTTCAGTTACAATTGACAATCGAAAATTGAGTAAAGATGAAACGATTAGGTATTTCACTGAACAAATGAAAATTCCTAGACCTTATATATTAATAACGGATAAAACGGCTTCTAATTATAATCAAAAACCAACACTAAATGGTGGAAATTCAATAAGTTATAGTTCGACACAAGGAAATGGATTGTATTACAAAGACTTGCTTGAAAATTATTATATGCACGAATCGGTTGGTTTTGGAATGGATCGAATTATCAAAGATTCTATTCCTAAAATTAATTGGATTATAACACGCGAGAAGAAAAAAGTCTTAGGTTTTGATGTTCGTAAAGCAACCGCAAAAATCAATAAAGAAGAGTTTACAGCTTGGTTTGCTACTTCCTTGTCTTTTCCTTCGGGGCCAGATAAGTATATGGGATTACCTGGTTTGATTTTAGAATTAGAAAGAAAAACGAACGACGATGCTGATATGGTTATTACATACAAAGCAACATCTGTAAAAGAAGCGAAGAAAAATGTAACAATAAATCAACCTAAGAAAGGGAAAATTGTTGATTTCAAAACGTATAAAGCAGAAATGGATGCTTTTTTTAAGAAACAACAAGAAATGAATAGTCAAGGAGTGGATAAAAATTAAGTTTATAGTAAAGTTTGAGAATAGTAAATATGATTAATTTTTCTCTTTTATAATATTGTGTTAAATGTTAGTTCAATTATTAAAGAATTATAAAATTAAAATTATTTTAGAGTATTAATTATCAAACTACAACAAAATGAAACGAATTTTACTTTATGGATGTTTACTTTTTTCTAATATTGGTTTTGCGCAAGAAAACTTAACTGCTTATTACCAATATTCAACATCTTTTAAGGATATGGATGGTGGAGTAAAAATAGTTTATGAACTAAATCAGAAAGGTAGCGAAGCGAATTTTGAAATCAAGAAAAATGATAGATTTTATGATGGTAAGCTCTATCAATATATAAATTATAAAGATAAGATTTCAGAAACTCAACGAAATTATAAAGGTAAAAGAGCTGTAATTTATAAAAATTACAATAAGATTGATTGGGCTTTTAAAGATGAAACAAAAGTTGTTAATAATTGTAATGCGAAACGTGCAGACTATCAATTTGAAGAAGGTAATTTAACACATACGATAGAAGTTTGGTATTGTCCATCTGAAGTTCGTTTTTCTCCAATTGTTGAAGAGGTTAATTTTTTTGATATTCCAGGATATGTAATTTCTTACAAAGAAACACTAAACAATAAAGTGAAAAAGGTTTCAATGATAACTGAATATAATTTATTGGAGTTT